>NZ_JARUBN010000002.1 GCF_029626265.1 Micromonospora sp. WMMD1102
GGGGAGGATCAGGCCAGCACGATGTTGTCCCCGTCGACGGTGACCTTCTTCTCCGGCAGCGGCTTGTTGGCCGGGCCGCCCTTGGGCGAACCGTCCGCCACGGAGAACTTGCTGAAGTGGCAACTACAGTTGATCGTGCCCCCGTCGACCCCGGTCACCGGGCACTGCTGGTGGGTGCAGATCGAGCTGAAGGCCTTGAACTCGCCCTCGGTCGGCTGGGTGACCACGACCTGCTGGTCGGCGAAGATCTTGCCGCCGCCGACCGGGATCTCGCTCTTCTTGGCCAGCGGGGCGGCGGCGCCGCCCTCGGCCGGAGCGCTCGCCGAACCGCTGGGGGCCGGAGCGCCGCCGGACGGGCTGCTTCCGGTGCCGTCGAGGGCGTCGTCGTCGCCGGTGCCGCAGGCGGCCAGCACCACCGACACGCCCACCGCACCCGCACCCGCCAACAGCGCCCGGCGGGTCTGCGTGCCCGGCCCGGTCAGTTCGTCACTCATGCCTAGCCTTCCTCTTCGGCGCCGCGCCCTGGTCGTCCGCGGCCACGTCCGAAGACACGGATATATCCACCAACCGGTTCAACCGGGACCGGGGTCAGGACTTTCCGGTACGCCGCCCGCCCGCCGCCGCACTCTTCGCAGCCGCGCTCTTCCCGGCCGTCGTACTCTTCGCCGCCGCCGTGCTCTTCGCAGCCGGGGCCTTCGCGGTCCTGCCCGCGCGGGCGGCGGCGCCCTTCACGGTACCGCCGCCGGACCGGCCGTTGCCGGCCTTCGCGGTACCGTCGGCTGCTCCGGTCGGACCGCCGTTCTCCCTGGTGGTGCCGGTGTTCGTGGCGGTGCCGTTGGCCCTGGCGGCCCGGACGGTCGCCGCGCTCGCGCCCCGGGGCGGCCCGGTCAGCCCGAGCACCGGCCGGAGGTACTGGCCGGTGTGGCTCTCCGGCACCTCCGCCAGCTCTTCCGGGGTGCCGGCGGCCAGCACCGTGCCACCCCGGTGCCCGCCCTCCGGACCCATGTCGACGAGCCAGTCGGCGGTCTTGATCACGTCGAGGTTGTGCTCGATGACGATCACCGTGTTGCCCTTGTCGACCAGGCTGTCCAGCACCCCGAGCAGCTTGCGGATGTCCTCGAAGTGCAGCCCGGTGGTCGGCTCGTCGAGCACGTACACCGTCCGGCCGGTGGAGCGCTTCTGCAACTCGGAGGCGAGCTTGACCCGCTGCGCCTCGCCACCGGAGAGGGTCGGCGCCGGCTGGCCGAGCCGGACGTAGCCGAGGCCGACGTCGACAAGGGTCTTCAGGTGCCGGTGAATGGCCGGGATCGCCGAGAAGAACTCGGCCGCCTCCTCGATCGGCATCTCCAGGATGTCGGAGACCGTCCGCCCCTTGTAGTGCACCTCCAGGGTCTCCCGGTTGTAGCGGGCACCCTTGCAGACCTCGCACGGCACGTAGACGTCCGGTAGGAAGTTCATCTCGATCTTGATCGTGCCGTCACCGCTGCACGCCTCGCACCGGCCGCCCTTGACGTTGAAGGAGAACCGGCCCGGCCCGTACCCCCGGACCTTCGCCTCGGTGGTCTCGGCGAAGAGCTTGCGGACGTGGTCCCAGACCCCGGTGTACGTCGCCGGGTTCGACCTCGGGGTCCGCCCGATCGGCGACTGGTCCACCCCGACCACCTTGTCGACGTTGTCGATGCCGATGATCCGGGTGTGCCGTCCCGGCACCAGCCGGGCCCCGTTGATCTGGTTGGCCAGTACGGCGTAGAGGATGTCGTTGACAAGTGTCGACTTGCCGGAGCCGCTGACCCCGGTGACCGCGATGAACTGCCCGAGCGGGAACGGGACGGTGAGGTTGCGCAGGTTGTGCTCGCGGGCGCCCTGCACCACCAGCTCCCGCCCCGGCGTCTGCGGCCGGCGCCCCTTCGGGGTCGGAATCGACCGGCGGCCGGAGAGGTACGCCCCGGTCACCGACTCGGTGTTGGCCAGCAGCTCCGGCACCGAACCGCTGTGCACGATCTTGCCGCCGTGCTCACCGGCCCCCGGCCCGATGTCGACGATCCAGTCCGCCGTCCGGATGGTGTCCTCGTCGTGCTCCACCACGATCAGCGTGTTGCCCAGCCCCTTGAGCCGGACCAGCGTCTCGATCAGCCGGTGGTTGTCCCGCTGGTGCAGCCCGATCGACGGCTCGTCCAGCACGTAGAGGACCCCGACCAGGCCGGAGCCGATCTGGGTGGCGAGCCGGATCCGCTGCGCCTCGCCGCCGGAGAGGGTGCCGGCCGGCCGGTCCAGCGAGAGGTAGTCCAGGCCGACGTCGACCAGGAAGCGGAGCCGGGCGTTGATCTCCTTGAGCACCCGCTCGGCGATCATCTTCTGCCGGTCGGTCAGGGTCATCCCGCCGAGCAGTTCGGCGCACTCGCCGACCGAGAGCGCGCAGACCTCGGCGATGTTCCGGCCGCCCAGGGTGACCGCCAGCACCTCCGGCTTGAGCCGGCTGCCCCGGCAGACCGGGCAGGGCACGTCCCGCATGTACCCCTCGTACTTGTCCCGGGACCAGTCCGACTCGGTGTCGTTGTGCCGCCGCTCGATCCACTGCACCACGCCCTCGAAGCCGGTGTAGTAGGAGCGCTCGCGGCCGTACTTGTTGCGGTAGCGCACGTGCACCTGGTCGCCGGAGCCGTGCAGGACGGTCTTCTGCGCCCGGGACGGCAGCGCCCGCCACGGGGTGTCCAGGTCGAAGTGCTCGGCCTCGCCCAGCGCCTCCAGCAGCCGGAGGAAGTATTCCTGGGTCTGCCCGCCGGCCCACGGCGCGACGGCACCCTCGCGCAGCGTCCGCTCCGGGTCGGGCACGACGAGTTCGGCGTCGACCTCCTTCTTGGTGCCCAGCCCGGTGCACTCCGGGCAGGCGCCGTACGGTGCGTTGAAGGAGAAGACCCGGGGTTCGAGGTCCTCGATCGCCAGCGGGTGGTCGTTGGGGCAGGCCAGGTGCTCGGAGTAGCGCCGCTCCCGGGCCGGGTCGTCCTCCGGCAGGTCGACGAAGTCGAGCAGCACCAGCCCGCCGGAGAGCCCGAGCGCGGACTCCACCGAGTCGGTGAGCCGCTGCTTGGCGCCCGCCTTGACGGTGAGCCGGTCCACCACCACCTCGATGGTGTGCTTCTCCTGCTTCTTCAGCTTCGGCGGCTCGGTCAGCGGGTGGACCACCCCGTCGACCCGGGCCCGGGCGTATCCCTTGGCCTGGAGTTCGGCGAAGAGGTCGACGTACTCGCCCTTGCGGCCGCGGATCACCGGGGCGAGCACCATGAACCGGGTGCCCTCCTCCATCGCCAGCACCCGGTCGACGATCTGCTGCGGGCTCTGCTTGGAGATCTTCTGGCCGCAGACCGGGCAGTGCGGCTCGCCGACCCGGGCGAAGAGCAGCCGGAGGTAGTCGTAGACCTCGGTGATGGTGCCGACCGTCGAGCGCGGGTTGCGCGAGGTCGACTTCTGGTCGATCGAGACGGCCGGGCTGAGCCCCTCGATGAAGTCGACGTCCGGCTTGTCCATCTGGCCGAGGAACTGCCGGGCGTACGACGACAGCGACTCGACGTAACGCCGCTGGCCCTCGGCGAAGATGGTGTCGAAGGCCAGGCTGGACTTTCCGGAACCGGAGAGCCCGGTAAAGACGATCATGGCGTCGCGCGGCAGGTCGAGGTTGACGTCGCGCAGGTTGTGTTCACGCGCGCCACGGATGATCAGTCGGTCGGCCACTGTCCGCGCACTCCCGGGGAGGAAAAGTATGTTCTGTCCGATTTGCTGGCGCAGAGAAGCGCCTCGGCAACTCTAGCCCCGGGGTACGACAGTTTCCCGCGCCGTCAAATTCCCGCAGCTCAGCCGCGGCACCGCCATCGACCGACCGCGACCGAGCCCTGACTCACCGCCCCGGACGACCCCGACTCCGCTGCTCCTTGCGAATCCGCTTCCATTTGTACCGCTCCTCGGCGGCCAGCCGCGCGTCCCGTCGGCGTGTCTCGTACGCCACCTCGCGCTGGAGCTTCTGCCAACTCTCCCAGCGCCGCGGGCTCAGCTCGCCGCTCTCCAGCGCGATCTGCACCACGCACCCCGGCTCGCCCCGGTGCGCGCAGTCAGCGAACCGGCAGGCCGCGACGAGTTCCGCCACATCGGCGAAGGCCCGGTCCAGCCCGGCCGCCGCGTCCAGCAGACCCACCGCCCGCACCCCCGGGGTGTCCAGCACCGCTCCCCCGCCCGAAATCGGGATGAGTTGCCGGTGCGTGGTGGTGTGCCGGCCCTTACCGTCCACCCCGCGTACCCCCTGTGTCGTCATCACGGTCGCCCCGGCCAGGGCGTTCACCAGTGTCGACTTGCCGGCGCCGGAGGGCCCGAGCAGCGCCAGCGTACGGCCGGGCGCCACCCACGGGCGCAGCTCGGCCAACCCGGTGCCGCGCTGTGCGCTTACCGGCAGCACCGCCACGCCCGGGGCCGCCCGGCCGAGCTGGTCGGCCATCGCCGCCGGGTCGGCGACCAGGTCGCACTTGGTGAGCACCAGCAGTGGGGTGGCGCCGGACTCCCAGGCCAGCGCGAGCAGCCGCTCGATCCGGGCCACGTCCGGCGACGGGTGCAGTGGCTCGACCACCGCCACGCCGTCCGCGTTGGCCGCCAGCACCTGACCGGTCGAGTCCTTGTCGGCGGTCCGCCGCACGATCGCGGTACGCCGGGGCAGCACCGCCTGCACCGTCAGCCGCCGGTCCGGCCAGTGCCGGACCAGCACCCAGTCACCGGCACACGGCAGGTTGGCCGCGTCCCGGGCCGCCGCGACCAGCAGGCCGCCGCCGAGACTGGCCCGCAGCGGCCCGCTCGCGCAGAGCACCGTGCAGATTCCCCGGTCGGCCCGGACCACCCGGCCGGGTCGGAGGTCGTCGCCGCGTTCGGGGTACGCCGCGGCCAGTGTCGCGTCCCAACCGAGGGACGCCAGATCGAAGGTCATCTCAACCCTTGTCGTCAGAGGTGGATTCAGCAGTCGAATCCAGAAGTGGAAACGGTGACAACGCGCACGTCGTCCGCATGCCTCCCACCTCCTCACGCTCACGGGTGTGCCCTCGAACGGTAGGTCTGGTCCGGCCGGACCGAAAGCCAATTCCGGCTCCGCCACTCCCGGCGGAAGGCGTCCCGGCCCCGCCGACCGGCGACCGCTATCGTCGTGAGTCGTGACACTCGACCCACTCGCGCTGCTGCCCGAGGTGGACCGGGCGACCGAGCGGCTGTTGCGGACCGTCGACAGGCTCGACGACGCGGCGACCGGCGAACCGTCCCTGCTCCCCGGCTGGACCCGGGGCCACGTGCTCAGCCATCTCGCCCGCAGCGCCGACAGCCTGGTCAACCTGCTGACCTCGGCGCGTACCGGGGAGGACGTCCCGCAGTACCCGAGCCCGGCCGCCCGGAACGCGGACATCGCGGCCGGCTCGGCCCGGCCGGTCGGCACCCAGCTCGCCGACCTGCGGGACAGCGCCCGGCGCTTCGCCGAGGCGGCCGGTGAGCTGCCGGCACCGGCGTGGGCCGCCCAGGTCCGCTCGATTCGTGGGCTCCGCCCGGCCGCCACCCTGGTCTGGGCCCGGCTGCGCGAGGTGGAGGTGCACCACGTCGACCTCGACGCCGGTTACCGGACCGCCGACTGGCCGGACGCGTTCGGCCAGCGGCTGCTGCACGAGGTGGTGCACGACCTGGCCCACCGGGACGACCCACCCGCCCTGGTGCTGGTGCCGGCGGAGACCGGGCAACCGCTGACCGTGCACAGCGGCCGGGGCGGGCCGGTCGGCGTGCCGACGGCGGACGGCGGCCCGGAACTGCGCACCGTCGCCGGCCCGGCGCACGAGCTGGCGGGCTGGCTGACCGGCCGGAGCGGCGGCGACGGCCTGGTCGTCACGCCCGCCGGGCCGCTGCCGGCACCTCCGCCCTGGATCTGAACCCGCCGGACCCCCAGGCACCCGGCCCTCGACGGGACGACCCGACCTCTGGTTCGGCCCCGCCTCTCGACGGGAACGACCCGACCCGCCCGACCCTGATCCGCCGACAACCCGGAGGCACCGAAGATGAGTTACACCGGCAACGTCGCCGCCGACGGCCCGCCCGACGTACGCGAGCTGAGCGGCCTCACGGTCAGCAAGCTCTCGGTCGGCCCGATGGACAACAACGCCTACCTGCTGCGCTGCACCGCCACCGGCGAGCAGGTCCTGATCGACGCGGCCAACGAGGCGCCCCGGCTGCTGGAACTCGTCGGCGAGGGCGGGCTGGCCGCCGTGGTCACCACGCACCGGCACATGGACCACTGGGTCGCCCTGGAGGAGGTGGTGGCGAGCACCGGGGCCCGGTCGCTGGTGCACGCCGCCGACGCGGACGGCCTGCCGATCGACTCCGAGCCGCTCGCCGAGGGCGACCGGGTCCGGGTCGGTGACCGCGAACTCGAAGTGATCCACATCGTCGGGCACACCCCGGGCTCCGTCGCGCTGCTCTACCGGGACGAGACGGACGGCCTCCACCTGTTCACCGGCGACTCGCTCTTCCCCGGCGGGTCCTGGGAGGACAACTAACCCTGTCGAGTTTGCGCAGATCATGGACGACGTGGAGCACAAGATCTTCGATCGGCTGCCGGACGACACCTGGTTCTATCCGGGGCACGGCCGGGACAGCACGCTCGGCGCCGAGCGGCCGTCGCTACCGGAGTGGCGTGCCCGGGGCTGGTGACTACACCGCCTTCCGCTCGTCCTCCGAGGTCGGTCCGTCGTCGGGTTGGTTGCGGAGTTGCCGCAGCAGGGTAAGTAGCGCCTCTTTCGCCGCTGTCGGGATGCGGGTGTCTTGGAGGACGTCGAGGAGTTCGTCTGCGCGCGGGTCGGTGGGCGGTGGTGGGGGTTGGTCGATTTCGTCGGCGTCGAGCAGGCCGAGGGCGATGGCGGCGTCGATGGGTCGAATGCCGAGGGCGATGCAGACGGCGCGGACCTGGTCGAGGTCTGGCCGTTCGGCGTCGCCGCCTTCCCATCTGGTCAGTGTTCGTCGGCTGACGCCGGATGCGGCTACTAGGTCTTCTTGTCGCCAGCCGCGTTGTTGCCGCCCCTGCTTGATCAGGTTGGCGAAGGCGTCCTTGCGGTCCGGTTGTGACATGAGGGCACTGTAAAGGCTGGTCAGCGCATGATCGTGCGCCATATCTGGCATGCGTCGCGCGTCACTCATGACGCACCGCCTTGTTTCCCCTGTAAGCTCCCCAGCTTCATTCGGTTATGATGCCGTCACTCATCGATTAAGACAACTAGCACAGGGTGTCGCAACCACTTGCGCGCC
Organism: Micromonospora sp. WMMD1102; assembly: GCF_029626265.1. Classification (NCBI taxonomy): domain Bacteria; kingdom Bacillati; phylum Actinomycetota; class Actinomycetes; order Micromonosporales; family Micromonosporaceae; genus Micromonospora; species Micromonospora sp. WMMD1102. Next base: position 7,309 of record NZ_JARUBN010000002.1, read on the forward strand.
ATGTATGGCGCATGGCATTCTTGCGCCATGCCCGACGCACAGACCAGCGAGCTACGCGCCATACCAAGCGCGTCCGCCCGTCTCAACTGGCCCCTCATCCGGGCCCGATGCGCCGAACTCGGAGCACGCACCAACCGCGACGCCGCCCGCCTCATGGGCATGGCCCCCCGCACCCTCGACCGGCTCCGCTACGGCAGCGCGGCAACCAGCATCGAAACCGTCCTCCAAATGCAGGAGATGCTGGGCCTGTCCCTCGACGACATGTTTCCCCGCCCTGCCAAGCGCCGCCGCAGCTCCCTGACTGACAAGGCGGCAGCCTGATGCCCGCCTACCGGCTCGACGACCCGGCACTCGACCAGGCGATGCGGGATCTCGCCGCCGAGACGGCCGCCGGATGGCCGGCACCGTCGGAGGAGCAGCGCGCCGAACTCGCACCCCTCCTCGCCCCGCCTGCCGAACCGGTGAAGGTCCGTCGTCGCCGTCGCGTCTCGACTCCGAGGCGGCGGGCCGCGTGAGCGTCCGCAACCTCACCTCCCCCGCCGGTACCGCCACACCGCTGCTGTCCGGCGGATATGTGCTCGACCTCGGCGCCGGGCCGTTCTGGGTGCCGGACCGTGCGACAGCCCGAGCGGAACTCGGCATCCCAGACACCCCGGCCGGGTCAACAGCAGCTCATGTTGCTGGGTTCCCCCGTACCGCCCGGCCGGGGCCCACCCTCGCGGAGGTTCAGCCGTGACCCAGCTCGAACTCTCGGCCGGCGTCAGCCCGTTCGACGCCATCCGGCAGACCGACGCCTACGGCGAGTTCTGGACCGGCCGGGCGCTGATGCCGCTCATGGAGTACGCCTCGTGGGAGAAGTTCGCGGCCGTCATCGAGAAGGCCAAGGCTTCCCTCGCCATCGTTCAGGGCGCGGAGCAGGCGGAGCATCACTTCACCACTTGGGGAAGTGATGGCGGCAGGTGGGGAAACCAGCGACTCGACGACTACCGCCTGACTCGCTTCGGCGCCTACCTCGTTGCGATGGCCGGCGACGACACCAAGCCTGCCGTCGCCCACGCCCGGGTGTACTTCGCGGTGAAGACCCGGGAGGCGGAGGTCGCTCCGGCGCCTCGGCAACTCTCTCGCCGCGACCTGGCGCAGATGGTGATCGACGAGGCGGACCGTGCCGACCGGGCGGAAGCACAACTGGCGATTGCCGCTCCGGCTGCGGATGCGTGGAACACCCTCGCGGCGGCTGACGGTGACTGGTCGGTCGCCGACGCGGCCAAGGTGTTGTCCCGTGATCCGGCGGTCCGGCTTGGCCAGGGCCGGCTGTTCACTGTCCTGTTCCAGCTCGGCTGGACCTTCCGGCAGAAGGGCGACGGCCGGTGGCGGGTCTACCAGGACCAGATCAACGCCGGCCGAATGTCTGAGTTGCCGTCGTCGCACTACCACCCGCGTACCGGCGAGTTGGTGATCGATCCGCCGCAGGTGCGGGTGAAGGCGAAAGGGCTCGCGTTTCTGCTGCAACACCTTGGCGGCCGGGAGCCGCTGCAACTCAACCCCTAGATGCGGCGACGCCCGCCGGGCTGCATCCGACGGGCGCGACGTGCCGCCAGTACCGATCTCTGACTGAGAGGACATCGGCTCATGGCTATACCGACGATACATGTCCCCCGAACGGCTGACGCACCCGCCTCCCCCGAACGGTCGTACTCGCCTGATCGCTTGATGGCTGAGACGTACCGGGCGCTGTGGGATCTGGGTCTGATCCCGGACGGGTCGAAGGTCGATCCGTACGCAACCGTGGCCGCCAGTGCCGATTTGCTGCGGGCGTTCGGCGTTACCCCGGCGGTGGGCGCGTGACCAGCCCGACGCTTCGGCTTCTGTCCCTCGGCGCCGGAGTGCAGTCCACTGTCCTGGCCCTGATGACCGCCGATGGCACCCTGCCGAGGGTCGACGGTGCAATCTTCGCCGACACGGGCTGGGAGCCACGTCGGGTGTATAAGCATCTGGATCGGCTCGCAGTGGCACTCGGTGCGGCGGGTATCCCCCTCTATCGGGTTTCGAAGGGCAACCTGCGCAACGACGCAATCGATCCTGACCACGGCTTCGCGTCCATCCCGTACTACACCCAGGCACCTCCGAAGCCTTGTGTGGACTGCAACGCCACAGGGAAGATCGAAGACCCGGACCCGCTCATCAGTGACGAGCGGGGGGATGCCTTGCTCGTGAACTGTCCGCGTTGCCGGGGCACCGGCCGCGACGACGGTAGGGGAATGGGCCAGCGGCAGTGCACCAATCAGTACAAGCTCGCGTTGGTTCGCCGCAAGACCCGTGAGCTGCTTGGCGCGAAGGCACCCGCGTACCGGAGTGTGCCGCGCGGCCGTGTCGCGGAGACCTGGGTGGGGTTCTCTACCGACGAGATCGGCAGGGTGTCGGACGCGTACCCGGTGCTATATATCCGCAAGCGGTACCCGCTGCTGGATCTAGCCATGAACCGGAAGGCGTGCGAGCGGTGGTTGCGTGCACGCGGTTGGGGCTCGGTCGAGAAGAGTGCGTGCATCGGCTGTCCTCTCCACGGCAACCGGCAGTGGCGGGAACTGCGTGACCGCTGCGACTGCGGTCACCACATCAGCGGGCACCAGTCCGAACCGTTGGCCTACCCCGACGGGTGCCGAGCGATTGGCTGTGACTGCGACCGGTTCAAGAATTCCGAGTGGCAAGACGCAGTCGCTTTTGACGAGGCGATCCGCCACGGGGGCGCCAACCCGTTACCCGAGGGGGTCCAGGCGTTCCTGCACAGCTCCCGCGTTCCGTTGTCCGTTGCGCGGATTGACCGCGTGACGTCCAAAGAGTGGGCAGATCGGTCACCAGACATCTTCGATGCGCTCGCTGAGCTAGGCGATCCGGACGGCTGCTCGCCGTACGGCTGTCGTTCGGGGGTGGCCGCATGACCGCGACCCTGCCGCCGGTTCTGCGGACGCTCGACGAGACGCGGGAGCCGCTGCCGCTACCTGGCCCGTCGTCGCCCGCGTGGCAGGACCCGAAGATGGTGTGGCGGATCGCCACCTATGCGGAGCGGACCGTCAACCGGGCCGCACACGATCTGGCACATCCGTCCCCGGTGTGGGGCTGCCCGTGGTGCCCGCAGGCCGGTGTGTGCCCGTCGTGTGCCCTGCCGTCGCCGGAGTGCCCGGACGCGGCGGGACATCGGCGGACGGCTGCGGGGGTCGAGTCGTCGTGGCGGGCTGCGGCATGACGGCGCCCGCTTGGACGGTGATCGCCCCGGAGGACCGCGCCCGGGTGGTGGAGGACTACCGCGAGTTGTGGCCGGATCTGGCGGCGGCCCGGGATGGGCTGCCGGTGGTGCGGGACGACAGGCCGGAGCGGGTCGAGCAGTCCGAGGCGGTGGCGTCGTGACTGCCGCGATGGTTTGCGCTTGGTGCGGACGCCAGTTGACCCGCTACATGTGCTGCTGGGAGCGCGGTTCGGAGATCCGACCGCCTATCGACTTGGACCTTGGGGTGGCGTTGCAGTTCGGCTACCACCGACCGCCTGCCCGGGTTGTCAACGGCCCGCCGCACCTGCTGAACCAGTGGCCGTCGTCGCCGAGTGTCGCCGCAGCCGTTTCTGTCCTGCTGTCCGGTGGCGTGGTGTTGACGACGACGGAGTTGGCGTCGCGGTTGAACCTGACCGAGAGAGAGCGGCAGAACTATCTGTGGCCGGCGCTGGTTCAGATGACCCGGCTTGGTCGGGTGGAACGAGCGGCTGGTCGTCGGCATCCGCAGCCGGTGTCGTGGCGGTTGGCGGCGGTGGCGTGATGGCTTCGCAAACGATCATCTACACCCTCGACCCGGCCCTGTCGTACTTCCCGACCCCGCCGGAAACCGCCGATGACCTCGTGTATCAGGCCCTCACTCCCGGCCACGGGCAAGGTGAGGCAGCGAACGGGGTACCGCAGGTACGAATACTGGAACCATCCGCCGGTGAGGGTCACCTAGCCCGTGCCGTCCGCGACTATCTGCCGTACGCGCATCTGACCGCTGTCGAGCCGAGTCCGCAGAGGGTGCCGGCACTTCACAACGTCGCCGACGTGGTGGTGGCGACGACGTTGGAGGACTATCTCGTCACCGTCGCCATGACCGCGCTCGGCGGCGGTTGGGAGCCGTTCGACCTGGTGGTGATGAACCCGCCGTACACCTTGGCCGGCAGGCCGGAGGCGTGGGCGGAGCATCTGCTGGCCGTCGTCGAGGATCCGCATCTGCTTGCACCGGGAGGCATGGTTGCGGCGATCGTGCCGTGGGCTGTCGTGCGGGGTAAGTCGCGGCTGGCTCGCCGGGCACGCGACCTTCTCGGTGATGTGGTGGGCCGCTACTCCGACGGCGAGGTCATTTTCCGGCGGGGGCGGGTGCAGCCGTGCGAGCGGGGCGCGTTCGATCCGGTTGGAGCTGGGATTCGACCGGTGATGGTGTGGATCGAGAAGCCCTCGGCGGTGGCGCCGTGAGCCTCCGCATCGGGCCCGTCAACCGGCTCGCGTCAATCGCCGTCGTTGTCGTTGCCTACGTCGGCACAATCGTTGCCGCGAACTGGGCTGTCGCCACATACGGCGCCATCCCCGTTGGCTTCGGCCTGCTTGCTCCCGCCGGAGTGTTGTTCGCTGGCCTCGCGTTCACACTGCGGGACCTGCTTCACGACGCGGCTGGCCCGGTCTGGACAATCGCCGCGATCCTCGCCGGCACCGGTCTGTCGTTCGCGGTTGCCGGGCCGGGGCTCGCCATTGCGGCCGGGACTGCGTTCTTGGTTTCCGAGCTGGCCGACCTTGCCGTGTACGCGCCGCTACGTCGCCGTCGCTGGCTTCTCGCCGTTGCTCTATCCAACGTTGTTGGGCTGGTTGTCGACTCGGCGCTGTTTCTGTGGCTTGCGTTCGGCTCGCTGGTGTTCTTTCCCGGCCAGGTCGTCGGCAAGGCGTGGATGACCCTCGCCGCTGTCGCGGTCCTCGCGTTTGTTCGAGGCCGTCGTCGAGAGGCGGTGGCGTGATGGACACCTGGTATCTCGGCGTCCACCGGTCGAACTGGCTCAGCGACCCACGACTAGCCGACGTTCCCGTGTTTATCTCCCGCAACGTGTTCCCGAAGGGCCGGTTCCCCCGTGCCGTCGGCCGGTATGCGATCGACTCCGGCGGCTTCACCGAACTCCAGTACCACGGCCGGTGGACGATCACTCCAGAGGAGTACGTGGCGTTCCTTCGCCGGGCGTGGACGGAGTGCGGCCCGTTCGACTTCGCCGCCCCGATGGACTGGATGTGCGAAGACATCGTGATCCACGGCGGTCAGGCCGGGCCGCTGCGGTTCGTCGGCACTGGGCTTTCTGTTGTCGAGCATCAGCGGCTTACGGTCGCCAACTTCGTTGAACTGCGCAGCCTCGCACCCGAGTTGCCGATCATTCCGGTTGTCCAGGGGCAGCGTCCGGCCGACTACGTGCGGCACGTCGAAATGTATGCCGACGCGGGTGTGGACCTCGGCGCGGCCCAGCTCGTCGGGGTTGGTTCGGTGTGTCGCCGGCAGCACATGGATGAAGCGGTCGACATCATGCAGGCGCTTCGGGATGTGGGTGTGTCGAACCTGCACGGTTTCGGGTTCAAGATTGAAGGACTTCGGGCGTGCTGGTTCGTGTTGCGGACTGCCGATTCGATGTCGTGGTCGTTCGACGGCAGGCACGCGGGTCCTTGCCAGCATCCGCCGTACGCCCGTGGTCGGCAGCCCCGATCTGAGGCGAACTGCCTGTCGTTCGCGTTGTCGTGGCGGAATCGTCACGTCGCTCCGCCCCGGCGGGTGCCGTCCCGGCAGCTTGCCCTGTTTGAGGCGGTGGCGGCATGACTTGGCAGTGGATCGCGGCCAGCCTGGCGGTGTCCGCCCTCATGTATGCCGCCGGCCGTTTCGACTGGACCCGTTCGGGGCGTCGCCGGGTGTGGAGCGACGCTCGGGCGCACTTCGAGACCGAGACGCGGGCGCTGGTTCGGCAACTCCTCGACGACGAGCGGGAGTTGGCGTGGCGTCGCGAGGTCGAGCACGCCGAGATCCGCGACCCGCGCTGCTGGAGCAACGGTGCCGGCTACCGCTCGTCCCGCTCCCCCGATTCCCGGCCTGCGAAGGAGTCCTTCCATGCGTCTGCTTAGTGCTGTCGCGTTTGTGCTGGCCGGTGCCGCATGTGTGGCGGTCGGTGTGGTCGACGTGCGCCGTGGTGTGTCGCCGCCGGTTGATCCGGTGCCGCCTCGGGTGGTGTTCACCCTGCCGACGTGTGATGGCCTGCCTGCCCGGGTGGATGTCACGAACGTCAACGAGGCCCGGTATGTGCTGGTCGGCTTCAACGACGACCCGGCGTCGCAGATCGAGCCGGGCGGGTCCGTCGGGTTCGAGTTCGACTCCGGCGAGGTGCAGGTGATGGTCGACGGCCGCCCGCACGGACACCCGTACGTGTATCTGCCGCCGTCGTGCCTGCAACTCCCCTAACTCCCCGGCCTACCTGGGTTCGGGGTTACCCAACAAGGAGATCGATGTTCACGCGAAAGCTGGCCGGTGCCGTCGCGGCGCTGGCCCTGATCGGCGGGGCGGCGCTCGTCGCTGCGGTGCCCGCCATGGCGACCGGTAACGGCGGTTGCCCGACCACCACCCTGACCGGCACGAGCGGTGTCACCACCTCCGGTGACGCGACCGCGACGGTGACCGAAAACGGGCTGCGGATGCGAACCCCGGTCCGGGCGTCTCGTGTCCGGTTCGAGCAGCCGTACTCGAACGCGTTCGCGAACCTGACCGGCCTGTCGTACCGGACGTTCACCCACTCCGACGGGGACCGTGGTTTCGCGACTGTCGCCGCCCGGGTCGGTCTGGACACCAACGGGGACGCGAAGACCGATGTGACGTTGGTGTACGAGCCGTACTACAACGCCACCCTCGTCGAGGGCGAGTGGCAGTCGTGGGACACGGTCGCGGCCGGCGCCGGGAAGTGGTGGTGGGCGGAGGAACCGGGGAACCCGCAGACGCCTCGCCCGTGGTCGCACTGGCAGGACACGCATTCGGATGCGGTGCTGACGTTCGTCAACGTCGGGATGGGCACCTGGAACGAGGGTGCGGATGCGCGGGTGGATGACCTGCGGGTGTCGGTGAAGGGGCACGGGTGCAAGCGGTTCGGGTGGAAGAAGCCCGACCCGTCGCCGTCTGCGACCGGGTCCGCCACCCCGTCGGCGACGCCGACCAGGACTGCGGAGCCGACTCCGACCGCGACTGCTTCCCCGACTGCTACCGGTGAGCCGACGTCGGAGCCGACCGGTACGCCGTCCGGGTCGGCGGAGCCTGAGCCGACGTTCTCGCCGTCGCCGGCCGCCGGTGGCGGTGGTGGTTTGCCGCTCACGGGGGCGCCGGTGTGGGTGTACGCACTCGCAGGGCTGGCGGTACTTCTGATCGGCACGGCCGCGTACCTGCTGGCCCGCCGTCGAAACGAGCCGACGTTCACGGCCTGACCCTGTTTGGCCCGGCGGGGGCGACAACTCCCGCCGGGCTCGGGGTGGCCGGTTCAGCCGTACGGGCGTCGTAGTCCACCAGCCCCGCCAGTTCGAGACCACCACCAAAGACCGAGGGGAGATCAAAGTGGGGATTAAGTCCCGTCTATGGGATCTGTTTGTGGCGAACAGTCAGAGTCCCGCCATCGGCAGGGCTGCCGTCCCGGCCGCCGATGACCAGCCGACGCTCGGCCTGCCGCGTGCCCTGGCGCAGCTCAACGACCAGCGCGGCTACGTCGGCCTTCACAAGGACATTAAGGCCCGGAACCGGTCGGGTGGCCCTCGCTACCGGTCGCCGGAGGTGGCGCTGTGAACCCGGCAGCCGCAGTCGTCCTCGGCATCTACGCGTTCTCGGCGGTGGTGTTCGTCGGCCTGATGGTCGCCGACGGGCTAGGCCGGCGGTTTCGGATCAGGGCGCGTCGTCCGGTGCAGGTCGACGCGTACCCGTTCATCAGCGAGAAAGAGCAGACGGATTTGTATGCCCGCTTCGAGGCGATCGTCGCTCCCCTGCGAGTCCGGCAGACGCCGACGGTGCCCGGGGGTGAGTCCCGGTGAGTCTCGTGACTGGCGAAGACCGGGCGATCGGAGTCGGGTTCGTTCTCTCGGTGGTAGCAATCTTCGGTCTGGTGGTGCTCTGCGGCTACGTCATTCCCCGCGAGATTTACCGGTACCGGCAGTCGCATGCCGAGCTGGACCCGGCTCAGGATGCGCTGCGGTGGCGGTGGGGGACGCAACTGCTGTCCGGAGTGGTGGCGCGCAGGTCGGATGCCCCGGTGTCGCACCGCGCGCCGTGGCAGCTACCGGCTTGGCTGCTGACGCTGGTAGCGCACGGACAGGCGAAGGAGCCGGCCGGGTACGGTCCGCCGCCGCCGCTGGCCGTGGTGGAGCAGCCGACCGTCACCGCCTGGCCAACCTCCGACACGAACACCGTCCGCTGGCCGTCGAACCCGGTCCGGAACCCAACGCCCGTACAGGCCGCCTCCGACCCGTTGGATGCGGCGCTGACAGTCGGCCGGGTGCTCGCCGACCCAAGCCTGCGCAACCTGGTGCGGCAGCCGACGTCGATGGACGCCACCCAGCAGCTCGAACCGATCCGGGCGGAGGTCTTGAAGTGATCGCGTGGATTCGGTCCCTGCGGCTGTGGTTCGTGCAACAACGGGACCTGCGGGCCGAGGTGCTGCACCTTCGCCGAGAGGTGGTCGCCGTCCGCGCCGACTACGAACGCGACCTGCTGGCGTTGGCCGAGAAGCACCGGGAGCGAATCGCCGAACAGAACGAGACGATCGTCGCCCTCGAACGCGGGTGTGAGGACTGGAAGCAGCGGTGCGCCGACGCCGAAGAGAAGGTGCGGCAGGAGCGCCAGTTCGGCAACAAGGCGTGGCAGCAGGTCAGCCGGTTGAAGCGGCAGTTGGGTGAGCGGGCGGAGGTGCCTGCTGATGCCTTCTGAGTTTGTGATCGTCACACCGGTTCAACTGTTGGCCGCGTACGGCATCTGGCTGGCGATGGTGTTCGCCGCGTTGGGGATCGGCTGGTGGTTGGCGGGTGCTGACCGGTTGGAGTCGACGACCGATGACCCCGACTCGGTGGTGACGGTGGAGATCCCGGTCGAGTCGCGGACCCGGCGTCGTGGCCGCCCGCCGCGTACGGGTGCGATCCATGCCGCGCATCTACCTGTCCCGGATGAGTCGCCGACACAGGTGATCCGGCTTCCGAACGGTGGCCAGTCGTGATCGGCGAGTGGTGGATGTTGGTGGGGGTTGGGCTCATGGTTGTCGGTGCTGGCCTGCTGGTGCTGGTTTCTCGCCGGGCTCGGGGACGGCGTGTGCAGCGGGCTCGGGTTGCCGCCCGGTGGGTTGCGTACCGGCAGGGGCCGGAACCGCTGCCGCCGGTGCGGGCCGGGGTGTATCGGGGTGTTCCGGTGCGGGACCGGGACGCGACGGCGGTCATGGCCCGAATTCCGGGTGGTGGCCGTGGCTAGCACCCGCAACGACGCCCGACTGTGGGCTCTGCTCGCCGATCTGTTTCGCCAGGCCGGCACTCAGTACCCGGACGATGCGCAACGCTACGCCCGTACTGCCGTCGCGATCGTTCGCCGCGAGCGCGCGACCGGCAACGCCCGGACGTGGGCACCCGGTGAGGCAATTCCGTACGACGTGGCCAAGGTGTACGACCTTGACGGCTGCGTGTGGGATCGCCAGTCGACGGATCCCGAGAGCACGATGCGGGACGCATGGAGGATGCGCGGCTTCGATCCGGGTGAGCACGAGCCGTCGTGCGGCGGAGTGCATCTCACGCCGTACCTGCTTGATGCGTGGGGGCCGCTGACGGAGGTGCGTCGTGGCTGATCCCGACGGCATGCACTGCGAGCTGATCACCGACGAGGCCGGGAAGGTTATCGCCCGCGCCCGGGTGTCTGCCGACATCGGCGAGGAAGGCCGGGCGGCTCTGCGGGAGCTGATCGCCGCCGCCTGCCGGTTGGATGACGAGCGGTTGGCGGCCGATCCGGAGCGGGCGGAGCTGCGGCGCAGGTCGGCGGAGCGGATCGCGGAACGGAATCGGCGTTGGCGGGGTGAGGACCGTGGTTGAGCCTCGCCTACCCGGGCCGATGACACCCGAGCGCGCAGACCTGTTGGCGCAGCGGTGGCGGTGGGGCTTGTACACGTGCCTCACCGTCGACTTGGCCCTGTACTTCCTCAACATGCCGCCGGTGGTGCTGGCTGTGCCGCTACTCGGTGCCCTGTGGTGTATCGAGTCTCGGGCTGAGTGCCGGGGTTGGCGTGACGGCTACCGGGCAGGCCGGGCCGAGGAGTTGCGGCGCCATGCGGGTGGTTTTCGGTGACCGAGACGCGCGCCTATCTGCTGGTCGGGGTGGTGTTCCTCGCCGCCGGTGCCGTCCTGGCCGGGTTGGTGTCGCCGTTGGAGTGGTTGGGGCTGACGGGCGCTGGGGCCGGGTTGGCGTCTGTGGTGTTCGGCCTGGTTGAGGTGTGGGACCGGTGGCGGGCGTCAGGTGATCCCCGATGAGGCGGTCAGGCAGGCTCGTCTTCGACCTCAACGCCAAGGTGCTCGGCCAGAATCTCCGCCGCCCTGTCGGCGCCACCTGCTCGGCGGATGAGCCTGCCCAGCTCGATCGGCACGACCGCCGCCGCCGGCTTGTCGCGGTTGGTGAGGAAGACGGTCCAGCGCAGAAGCCGAACGCGGTTGATCACTTCGGTGATGTTCGCGCGGGCCTCGGAGACGGGCACGTCGTCCTGGATGTTCATGACGAGAACTTTAGCTTGCCGACTACTTGTACAATTAGTCTCGACGTACATAGGATCGAAGTCTAAGGCACGGCGTCTTGTACGTCACCTTGTGATCTAGCGAAGGACTGATGTGACACTCCCCGACGGCACCCCCGCAGCGGCGATCGTCCGCATCCCGTTCCATGGGACCGAGATCCACACCACACTCGTTGACGGCGAGCCGCACGTGGTGCTCCGCCCGACGCTCGAAGCCATGGGGTTGGACTATTCGGCCCAACTCAAGAAGCTCAAGGGCAAGTCATGGGCAACCGTGGCAGAGACTGCCACGGTTGCCGAGGACGGCAAGGTCCGCGACATGGCCACGATCAACCTCGATGCCTGGGCGATGCTGCTGGCCAACATCGACGAGAACCGTGTTGCCCTCGCCATCAAGCCCCTGGTGATCGAGTACCAGAAGGAAAGCGCGAAAGCGCTCCGTGATTTTTGGACCAAGGGCGGCGCCATCAATCCGGGCGCTACTGACGACCAGCTCGCCGCGATGCAGGAAGAAATTCGCGCCGAGATGCGTGAACGGCGCATGCTGTCGATCGCTCACGGCCGCGTCTCCCTCTTGTCCGCCATGAACGGCGTCGATGAGGAGTGGCGCAACGGCCAGTACAAGCACCTGTACGCCGTTGTCACCGGCACCAAGCCGGACATCGCACCCGGCGACCGACTGCTCATGGCCGATCCGTACCTGACCGAGCGCGGGGTGGCCAAGGCCGACCTCGCCTCGATCAGGTCCACGTTCGGCAAGCGCCTCAAGGCTGCCTACGTGCTGGCCTACGGCGAGGAGCCCGGCGAGGTTCCGGCGCAGATCAACGGCCGTGAGCGGATGGTCAAGGCGTACTACGAGCGGCATCGCCACCTGTTCGATGAGGTGTTCGCCCGCTATTACTCCCACCTCGCTGGCCCGGCTCAGCTTGAGCTTGGCGGTGCGGCGTGAACCTCGAACGCTACGTGAAGGTCATCAACGGTGAGGAGTGCTTGTCGGCTGAGGCCGTTGGCATCCTGGCCGGTCTGACCGCCGAGGAGATCCGCGCCGAGGCAGCGATCCAGGAAGCGGTTACGCCGGGCCGGTTCGTCGTGCCGAAGTCGTGGCGGCGGGGCGCCAAGGAGCAGATGGCCAAGTACGGGACCCGCAATCCCGCCGAAATCCTCGTTCGCGTGTTGGCCGAGCGAGGCGAACTCGACCTCCCCACCGAACGGAGCTGATCAACCATGTCCGATACCGACCTGACCGCGCAGGACATCGTCTGCGCGGCACCCCGCAACGGAACCCGGACCACCGTCTGCACCCTGCCGCCGAACCACGATGACGACCACCGGTCGACGGACGGTCAGACGTGGTTCAACCACGGACCGGTGCAGACGTACGAGATCACCTGGATGTCTGGTCACGTCGAGACGGTGCCCGCCCATCAGGTGTCCTTCCCGCACGCCGGGATGCTCGCGGCTGCTGCCTTTTCGGGGCACGTGCCTGCGGATGGTGGCGCACCGCGTGTCCAGATCCATGCCGAGATCGACGGCCAGTGGTGGTTGATGTTGTCGGCTCGGGAAGAGGACATCCGGACGATGCGGAACGTCACCGGCGGGGAGCGACTGCCGTGACCGCCCTGCCGAACTCTGCCACCGTCGACTGCTGGCGCTGCGGCGACACCCCTGCCGCCGGCACCTGCTGCTCGTCGCACGACAAGCTGCTGTGTCACCGCTGCTACCGGCTGACTCACTTCGTCGAGCGGTGCACCGACAGTTGCCGGGAGTGTGCGGCTGAGGGTTTGCCGTTGGTGCTCACCCCGGCGGTGGTCGCCGCGACGATCGGCCGGAAGTCGGTGACGTCGTGACCATCCAGCATCTGTGCATCGAGTACCGGTGCGACGAGGCGCAGGCGTACGGCGCCGAGGGAGGTCGGTGTGACTGCCCGTGCCATGACATGACTGAGGTCGAGGTTGCTGCGTTTGTGAAGGCACTTCGGGCACCGATTCCGACGCCGGAGGTGGCGCGATGACGGGCCCACTGGACCTCGACGAGATCCGCGATCTGACCGAACTGCACGCGCGACTCGCCCAGATCGTCGACAAGGGCACCCGTGGCGCGCTCGCCCGGGACGACTACGTGGCGAACGCGCATCGGCTGGCCGCACTGGTGCCCGCACTGATCGCCGAGGTTGAGCGCCTGCGGCCGGTGGTCGAGGCCGCACGTCGGGTGGTCTACCCCGGCGGTGTGGACGAGTTCAACGGGCTTGTCGCCGCTGTCAGCGCGTTCAACGCGGATTCTTCGGCAGTTCCGGGACCGGAGGTGCCGTGGTGACCGCGACTCTTCCGCCGCGCGCGCTGGCTGACCCGGACGCCGTCAACCGCCCGGATGCCGAGTACCGGCGGACCCGCGCCTACTACATGGCCGCAGACGCAGTGAAGTGCCCCACCTGTAGGGCCGGATTCGGAAGCGCCTGCAAGTCAACCGGCGGCGGCAACTCCGCCTTCGCCCCCACCCACAAGGCCCGTACCGCCCGGATCGCCGGCTGGACCGACGAGCAGCGCCACAAGTTCGGCGACGCGGTGTGGCGCTACCAGCGGCCGTCGTGGAACGCCCCGTCGATGCCCGTCGAGGAGATCGAGCGGTTCGCTGCCGAGGCGGAAGCCGCCGCCGCGCCGATCCCGGTCAAGGTAGAGAAGCGGCTGACTCCGAAGGGTGTCCGGCTGTCCGAGTTGCAGGCCGAGGAGATCGAGCGGGCGGCGCACGGCGGCGGGAAGACGTCGGCGTCGACCGCGCATTTCCACGGCGACCACCAACACCGGCAGACGATCAACGCCCTGCGGGACAAGGGCATCCTCGCCGAGGGTTCGGTGTCCGGTGACGGCTACGCCCGCGAGTACACGCTGACCTTGTTCGGATGGCGGGTGTACCGGCAGCACCGGCTGATCATCCGCCGTCTGTCGGATGCGCAGATCGACGCGTTCATGGCCGAGCAGGGCTGCGAGGTGTCGGCGTGATCGGCGATGGCTGGAAGTTGGCGCTTGCTCTGGCCGCGATCCTGTCGGCGGTCGCGCTGCCGTTCCTGTTCGGTTGGCTGGCGTCCCGGGATGGCCGGGGTGATCGGCCGTGACCGTGCTGGACCTCGGCTCTCTCCCGACTGTTGCCCTGTCTCCGCTACCGACTGACCTGCAAGGCGCGGTGGTTTCGCTTCCGTTTCACGCCGTGTGCCCGTGGTGCGGGGTGCGTCCGGCCGGGCTGCTGGCGGGGCACTGCGGCGACCCGGTGTGCCGAACCGCCTACCTCGACGCCGACCGCGAGTTTGAGAGGGCAGCCGACCAGTGACGCAGACACTCGCCCGACCGGTGCCGCTGCTGGCGCCCGACGCCAGCCACGAAGCGTGGCTTGCCGCGCGCCGTAGCGGCATCGGCGGGTCCGATGTCGCCGCTGTCATCGGCATCAGTAAGTACGCCGGTCCAACCCGGGTCTATTACGAGAAGCTTGGCGTTCTCGGTGACGAAGACAACGAGTCGATGGAGTGGGGCCGTCGTCTCGAAGATGCCGTGCGGCAGAAGTTCGCCGACGAGCATCCAGAGTTCTACATCACCAAGGGCCCCGGACTGGTCGCCCACCCGGAGCGTCGCTGGCAGTTGGCCACCATTGACGGTCTCGCCGCCGAATGCCCGGACGGTGATCCGGTTGCGATCGTTGAGCTGAAGACCGGCAAGGCCGGCGCCGACGACTGGGGCGACCAACTCACCGACGAAGTTCCCCTCCCGTACGTCTGCCAGGTCACCTGGTATCTCGACGTGTACGGGCTGACCACCGGCTACCTTGCCGTGCTCCTCGACGGGCGGGACTACCGCGAATACCTCATCGAGTACGACGTCGAACTCGCGTCGAAACTTCGTGGCCACTGCTCGGCGTTTTGGCACGGCAACGTCCTCGCTTCTGTGCCACCGGACCCGGACGGGCTGGAATCGACCACGGATGTCCTGGCCAGCCAGCACAACCCGAAGGCGAAGACCAAGGGCGACCTGGACCCGAACGTGGTCGGGTGGGCGCAGATCTACGGCAACGCCCACCAAGACGAGCTGGCCGCGCAGGAGCGGAAGCGGGAGGCCGGCAACCACATCCGTGCCGCGTTTCTCGCCGCCGGGTCGCCGCACTACGGCTACGTCGGCGACCGGAAGATCGCCTCTTTCTCGAAGTCGACCGGCGGCACCGTTGCCGAGTTCGACGAGGAGCGCTTTGCCGCCGAGCAACCGGACCTCTACGCCAAGTACCTGACGACCAGGGTTGTCGACCCGGTACGTCGCCTGACCGTATCGAAGGAGTTCACCTCATGACGACTCGCACCGAACAGCTTCGCAACGCCATCCCCGAGGCACCTACCTCTCCCGCGCCCAATGGTGCCAGCAAGGCGCTCACCAAGAAGCCCGACCCGGCCCGGGACCTGCTCGCCTCTATGGAGAGCGAGTTCGCTGCCTGTCTGCCGAAGATGCTGCCGCCGGACCTGTTCATGCGGGTCGCGCTGACCGGCTTCCGGAAGACGCCGGAGTTGCTGGAATGCACCCGTAAGTCACTGCTCGGCGCCCTATTGGAGACTGCCCGCCTCGGGTTGGAGCCCTGCACCGAGCAGGCGTACCTCATCCCCTACAAGGCGGAATGCACGCTGGTCATCGGCTACCAGGGCTTCGTGCAGTTGATGTACCGCACTGGCCAGGTCGAGCAGGTCGAAGCCGAAATGATCTACGAGGCGGACGACTGGGAGGACTCGCGCGGCGACGGCGGCCGGTTCTTCCACAAGCCGAACTGGCTCGCCGAGGACCGTGGCCGACCGATCCTCGCCTACTCGTACGCCAAGCTGCTGACCGGCGGCCGAACCAAGGTGGAGATTTGCACCCGGCAGCGGGCCGAGTACATCAAGAACCAGTACGCCAAGTCGAACAAGTCGCCATGGAAGACCGGCAGCTTCGACGCGATGTGGCAGAAGACGCCGGTCCGGCAGTTGCAAAAGTGGGCACCGAAGTCCGCTGAGATGCGGCGGGCGCTGATCGTGGACGGGGCGACGTTCGACAACACGGGTGAGCCGGACGTGGACCCGAACGTCATCCAAGGCGAGTTCGTGGAACAGACAGCAGCCCCGGACGTGGCCCAGCCGTCCGACGCGCCCGGGGCTGGACAGTGACCGACGACGGCGTGGTTGACGCCACGATCTATGCCGACGACGGTCTGACCGTCCGGGACGAGCGCGGCGCTTCGCTGGTCGTCGAGCGGTGGGATGACGGCAGCATCGCCGCCTGGATCGCCCCGCCCGGCGACAACGACGGCCCGTCGGTCCAGCTCAGCGCCGACGACCGGCGCCGCGTCGCCGCCTACCTGCTGGACGGATTGCCGTGACCGTCCCGTGGGAGAACGCCCAGTTCGAGCCGTGGACGCCGGTCGACGCCGAAAACGCCCTTCGCTGGGTGCTGCGCGCCATGCACGAGGCATCTCAGGGTCTTCGGATGCTCCGCGACGAGGAGGTGGCGGCAAAGCACACCTTCGAGGCGGCAAGGCGGCGTGCGTTCTTCGCCGACGACCGTCCAAAGCCAACCCGGGGCGGTCACACGGTCGCGGACCGGGACGCGTACATCGAGCGGGAGACGGCGCCGGAACGTGAGGCGTACGAGTTGGCGACGACGGCGAAGGAAGCCGCTCAGGATCATTTGCGGACGTTGAACTCGCAGTCGGTGTTGGCGGAGCAGGTGGCCCGGTTCGGCGAGGTCCGGGATGTCGCCCCACTGCCTGCGGGAGATCACACCCGGATCGGTCCGTTCACCGAGCTGGCGATGCACTACCCGGGTCTTCCGGTGACTCCGGTCGTGGTGGACGGGGCGTGGGACTGATGTACGGCGAACTTCCTGACGGCGTCAGCGCACCGCACGTCGGCGATGAAGTCCTCATCCGGGGCAAGGTCGTCCGCTGGGTCCCGACAGTTGGTGCCGTTGTCGAACTGTTCTCGAAGACCGACCAGTACGAGGTGTGGATCCGGCCTGACCGGATTGCCGAGGTCATCGTTCCGAACGTGCCGGACGAGCCCGCTGACGGGACGTGGCTCCTCGGTGAAGACCCACACGTTCGCAACGCTCGGGTCTTCCAGCGTGACGATGCCGAAGGGCACTGCGACCGGCCGGAGCGACGCCATGACCGGCACTGGTGGGACGTCGTCGCCGAGGAGTGGATTGATTGGCCTGAGGCGGTACGTCGGGGCGCGGATCCTGCACGACGGGTGCGGGAGGTGACCGATGCCGGCTGATCTTCTCGACCGGCCGCCGGTCACAACCGTGGCCGCCGCCGACCGGATCCTGATCCGGCATGTTCTGTACCGGGCCCACCGGGACGGTTGGGTCATCCGCTGGTCCGACAAGCGCCGCGACGGCTTGTGGTCGTGGTGCTCCGTCGACTGGCCCCGGTTCGCCCGCCCTCCAGCGAAGGCGCAGCGGGTCACCTGGGACGGGCGGACTCTCGCCGTTCAGCGGGTGTCGGACGATCCGGTCGGCTGGGACACGGTGCTGTGGGGGCGGCCAAGGTCGGTACGTCAGGCGGTGTGGATGTTGGTTGCCGCTGGGGTGCTACCCGAGGCGGTGACCCGATGAGGGGAATCACCGTCCGCTATCCGTGGGCTGCCTGCATTGCCACTGGCCTGCCGGGCGCGAAGCGGGTCGAGAACCGGGGTGCGACCACCGCCTACCGGGGCGCACTGCTGGTGCACGCCGGGAAGACCGCCGACGTCAAGGCCGACACCGACCCGCGTGTCATGAACCTGTTCGGTCGGGATCCCCGCCTCGGCTGGCCCACCGGTTGTGTGATCGCGGTCGCGAACCTGGTCGACGCACACCAGGCCAACCTTGACGGTTGCTGCAAGCCGTGGGGTGAGGACTGGCACTACGGTCCCCGGTCCGCCCGGATCGCGACTCATCTCGTGCTCGCCGACGTTCGCCGGCTGCCCCGACCGGTGCCGTGCCGGGGTGCTCTCGGCCTGTGGACGCCGCCGGCCGATGTGATCGCTGCGGTTGAGGCGCAGTACACCGACATCGAGGTGGCGCGGTGACCACCATGACGAGCGTTCGCATCATCGTCGCCGGTGACCCGAAACCGAAGGGCAGCCTCAAGCACATCGGTCGGGGTCGGCTCACCGAACAGGTCGCCGGCTCCGGTACGTGGCGGCAGCGGGTCGCGTGGGCGGCGCGGCAGCAGTACTCCGGCCCGCCGCTGACCGATCCGGTCGCGGTGACGTTCGTCGTCTGCATCACCCCACCCAAGAGCGCACCGAAACGGCGCATCACCTGGCCGGCAACCCGCTCGTCCGGCGATCTCGACAAGCACGCCCGGAATCTGCTCGACGCCCTGGTGGACGGGCGGGTGATCGCTGACGACTCCCGGGTGGTGGAGCTGCGTTGCCGGAAGCGTCACTGCCTGCCCGGTGAGTCGTCCGGTGCCGTGATTCTGGTCCGCCCTATGTCCGCCCCTGACCTGACAGGAGATCTGACGTGAGTACCGAAACGACGACGACCAACGCCCCGGCGACGACGAAGGCGGGTCTGCCGAGCCGCCGGCAGCGTACCGAGTGGTTCTCTCCCCGCAGCGTCCCGTCCGACAGCTGGAACGTCACGGTGGGGCAGACGCCGGAGGGGGCGCAGAAGCTCGGGGATCAGATCCAGGCAGCTTCCCGGCGTCTGGAACGGGACGGCGGCCAGTATGCGGCGTCGTCGGTGCAGGGCCGCCGTGTGCTGAAGCTGCTGGAAGCGGCGAACTATCTGTCGGCGGCTGCGCAGCTTGGCCCGGATGACGACATGGGCCGGTATGCGCGGCGGTTGGCGCAGCAGGTGCGGACGTATGTGGGGCATCTGGTGCCGGTCCCTGAGGCGTCGGACATCCGGCCGGAAGTGCCCGGTGTCTAGCCGGTCAGGTGTCGGAGCCTTCGTCGGCCGGGATGCGCTTGACGGTCGCGCGTCGGGTGGCGGGGATTCCGGCACCGCGCCGGATGCGGTCGATGTGCTGCCGGTCGTAGCGGCTGACTTTCTCGATCGCGGACGGGCCTGCCCCGGCGCGCAGCGCGCGGACGATCGCGGCGTGGTGGGCCTCGCGTCGGGCCTCTTCCTCGCTGATCGCCTGGGTGTGCTGCTCGGACGCTTTCGCGACCTCAGCCAGGGCTTCCACCTTGGGGTCCGTCTCCTCTGTCATGCGGCTGATTATGTCGCCGCCTCTTGTCTCCTCATGCTACAAGTCTGTAGTCTTAGGTTATAACACGATGAGACGAACGGTCGCACGAACCCCCAACTTCCACCTCTGGAGCTGATGCCGCATGCCCGAAACCGAGTACCGGATCACCTACACCATCGAACGCCGTGAACGCGGTGCCAGCGACTTCACGGAAATCGGCTTCGGCTCGTCGCACGCCACCGGCACGGTCGACGCGGCTGCGTACGACGTCGAGTCCCAGATCCAGAACAGGCAGTGGGAGACCGGCGACGGCATGCCCGACCCTTTGGAGGTGGGCCGTGGCTGAGCCGCTTGCGCCGCTCCACCCCGACGCGACCGGCTTCACCCTGTTCCGCATCATGCCGAACGGAGTGGGGCGGGCCTACTCGCAGGTTGAGTTCGTCCACGGACATCGAGGGGCCGCCGCGTTCCTGCACAGGTTGCGCGCTCTCGGCTTCGTCAAGAACAGCAGCACAGCCGCCGACGGCTGGCACGTGTTGGACGTCCTCAACGCCGACGGCGACATCGTCCAGGACTATGCCGTCCCGCCCACGGGGCCGGCATTCCAGTACATCAAGCGGAAGTTGCGGCTCACGGTCGCGCACGAGCCGTCGGAGGTGTCTCGTGGCTGACGTTCTGTCTCCAGCCGAGGCCCCGACCGGCGAGTGCACGCACTGCACGAAGCCGGCAACGAAGTGGTGGCGTCTGCTCGGCGGCGGCGACCCGATGGGTTTCGGCTTCCGCAAGGTCTGCGACGACCACTACGACGCCGAACGTGAGGACCGCAACGACGCGCTTCGTCAGGCGTTGGAGGCGATGCGCCGTGACCGCTGACCTGTCTCCGGTGGAGACCCTACGAGCAGCCGCCGACCGGGTGTGGACCGCACCGAACCCGCACCCGTGGGCGGCCGTCGACCCGGACGCGGCCCGCGCCTTGGCTGGCTGGTTCGAAGCTGTCGCCGTCCAGTACGACGACGAGACCGAGGTCGACGACACCCTGGAATGCGCCGGCTGCGGATACGACGGCGGCTGCGGTGGACACACCGACACCGTTCACGAGGTGTGCGGCCAGATCGTCAGCGCGTGCACCTGCATCAAGCCGGCACTGGCGGTGGCCCGGAATCTGCTGGGGGTGCCGAATGGCTGAGACCTCGATCGAGTGGACGCAGCGTCCCGGCACCAGGGGCGTGACGTGGAATCCAACCACCGGGTGCGACAAGATCTCAGCCGGTTGTGGCCTGCCCCGTTTCCCTGGGGACGACACCGGCGGCTGCTACGCGATGGCGATGGCCAAGCGACTCAAGGGCATGGGGCAGGCGAAGTACCAGAACGACGGCGACCCGCGCACTTCCGGGCCCGGTTTCGGCGTCACCATGCACCCGGGCGTCCTACCTCAGCCGTTGAAGTGGCGCGACCCGCGCACCGTCTTCGTGAACTCGATGAGCGACCTCGGGCACGCCCGGATCTCCCGCGAGTTCGTGGCTCAGGTGTGGGCGGTCATGGCTGCCACGCCGCAGCACGTGTACCAGATCCTCTCGAAGCGTCCGGAGCGGATGGCCCGAATTCTCAACGACGAATGCCGGTGTGGTAGCGGGCATGCGCCGGGTGTGCACTTCCGGTCAGCGATGGACTGGGCATCGACCCCGCACAGCCCGACGTACGTGCCCGGCCTGCAACCCGGGCTGTACCACCGGATCACCTGGCCGCTGCCGAACGTCTGGGTGGGCACCAGTATTGAGCTGGACAAGCACGTCGACCGGGCTGATGCGCTCCGTGCCACCCCGGCCGCCATTCGGTTCATCTCCGCTGAGCCGCTGCTCGGGCCGCTGCCCAGCCTGGACCTGACCGGCATCGACCAAATCATCATCGGCGGTGAATCCGGTCCGGGCTCGCGTCCGATGGACCTCGGCTGGGTCCGCGAACTCATTGCCATGGCTCGGGACGCAGATACCGCCGTCTTCGTGAAGCAGCTCGGGCTCCGCTGGGCGGGCTCGGGTAAAGGCGGCGACTGGACGGCGTGGCCTGAGGATCTCCGGATCAGGGAGTACCCCGCTGACCGGGTGGCGGTGGCGTGATGCCTGAGCGGATCCAGAGGAGCCGAAAGCGCGGCTGGCGGATGCCGGACGGCGTGATCTACGTCGGTCGGCCGACGAAGTGGGGAAACCCGTTCATGGCCAGCCCCGTTGTCCAATCGTTCCCGAGTCTCACTGACCGGCAAGTGGCGCAGTTCGTCGTCAACGACTTCAAGGCGCTCGTCCGGACCGGTCGTGGACTGGCGGCGCGTGGGCTGCGGATGTCGTCGCCCGAGCAGGAGGAAGTCACCTACCCGTCGGTTGAGGAGATCCGCGCCGAGCTGGCCGGTAAAGACCTTGCCTGCTGGTGTCCGGTCGGCGACCCCTGCCACGCAGACGTTTTGCTTGAGATCGCGAACGGCGGTGGTCGGTGATGGCTCTCCGCAGTGTCAACACCGGCAACGTCGAGTCGTTCCGGGCTTGCGCTATCGAACTCCGTGATGACCGGGTGGTGCTCATCGGCGTCTACGCCGGCTGGCGCAAGGAGCGCATGGACGGCCTGTGCCCGGTCCACAAGTCCGCCGCCTGCATCGAGACGTACTTCGCCGCCGAGGATCTGACCCGCTGGTCGTTGTGGACCTTCTGGGAGTGGCGGTCCCGCATGCGCCGGATGCGTGGTGGTCGGTGATGGGGGTCCAGAGCCTCCGTGGCGGCAACGCCACCAACCGCCTTCAGGTCGCCGCCGACGAGAAGGCAAGGAAGAAGCGTGAGGACCGGGACAAGAACGCCCGGGGCAACCTCGCCGCGTTCGCCATGGACCGGCACCCCGAGGCGTGGGGAACCCGCGACGACGAACCGCAGACCCCGGAGGTTCGGGCGTCCCGTCTGGACGCCGCCTGCTGGTAGGACGAACTGCTCGACGCGCTCGGGCTTGAGAGAGGAGGCAAGTGATGGACTGGCGCCATTTTGCGGTTTGTAGGGACGAAAGTCCCGAGTTGTTCTTCCCGGTTGGAACCTCCGGCCCGGCCGTTCTCCAGGTCGAGCAGGCCAAGGCCGTGTGCCGACGGTGCCCGGTCGTTGTCGAGTGCCTGGACTACGCCTTGACCAGCGGAGAAGACGCAGGTGTGTGGGGCGGAATGTCCGAGGAGGAGCGGCGTGCGGTGAAGCGCCGTGGCGGGCTTCGGGTCCTGCGAGCCCACCAGGCATGAACACCGAACCGCAGCCGATGACCGGCTTCACGGATACCGGCGAGACGCCACATCTGGTGGCCGGTCTGCACCCGCACACCTCTTGCTGCGGTCAGCCTCTCGTCTCCATCCCGAACCACCAAAAGGCGTGGGATCCGTTGCAGGTGTGCCGTGCATGCCGGCACTCCGGTGTCACCCCACTCCCCCACGACCACGACCCGACCAAGGACACCGCCTGATGCTCGCCATCACCGACCTCCACCCCGACGACACCGCCGCCCGCGACCGGATCGCCGCCCAACTCCACGGCATCCGCGTCGCGGCCGGCGTCAGTCAACGCGCGCTCGCCGCCCGCCTACACGTCACCCAACGCCGTGTCGCCGTCCTCGAACACAACCGGTCATGGGAGGCACGGACCGTCCAGGGGTGGGCGAGAGCATTCGGGCACCGGCTGACGTTGACGATCGTCGGGCTTGTCGTCCCGGACGACGGTGACGCGCTCGCCGCCGTCTACGACCAGCAGCACCCCGCCAGCCCGGCCGAAGAAGACCAGCTTGCGCTTCGCCGGGTTGTGAACGACCTTGCCCGGATCCGCCGCCGCCGGATGTCCGCGCACCGGTTCGGGCAGATCCTCGGCCGCTGCGAGTCGTCAATCCTTCAACGTGAGGACAACCCTGACGGGACACGGTTGGCGACGGTGCAGCAGACGGCGCGGGCGCTCGGTGGGCGTCTCGATGTTGGTCTGGCGCCGGTGGGGGTGTCCTGTGCTGCTGTCTGACCGGGACCTTCGCCACGCCATCTACACGGGCCGGCTCGGCATCGACCCGTACGAGCCGGCGCTGGTGCAGCCGTCGAGCATCGACCTGCGCCTGGACCGGCATCTGCTGCTGTGGCCGCTCGACGGGCATGCGATCGACCCGGCGCAGGAACCGAACATGCGCCGGTTTGAGATCGCCGACGGGGAGACGTTCGCCCTGTGTCCGGGTGGGATGGCGCTCGCCTCGACGGTTGAGTGGGTGCGGCTGGCCGCCGACATCGCCTGCCGGGTGGAGGGCAAGTCGAGCCTTGCCCGTCTCGGCCTGGCAGCGCACATCACCGCCGGTTTCATTGACCCCGGATTCGCCGGCCACATCACGTTAGAGCTGGTGAATCACGCCCCGCGTCCGATCCTGCTTCGGGCGGGGATGCGGATCGCCCAACTGTGCGCGATGCCGATGCTCGGCAAGGTCGAGCAGCCGTACGGGACCGACCAGCTCGGCTCGCACTACCAGAACCAGCGCGGCCCGACCCCATCGCGTTCATGGCAGGGCTGGCGCACCTGGCCCACCCAAACCCCCGAAAGGAGCACCCCGTGAAGCTTCGAGTAGCACCGCACGCCCTCGGCGACGCCGCCGGCTGGGTCGCGAAGAGCCTCCCCAACCGTCCGTCCGTGCCCGTGCTCGCCGGGGTGCTGCTCCGTGCTGTCGACGGCGGGTTGCAGGTGTCCGGCTACGACTACGACCGGTCGGCCCGGGACACGGTGCCGGCCGACGTTGCCGAGGGCGGCGCGGCCCTGGTGTCCGGCCGGCTGCTGGCCGAGATCGCGAAGGCGTTGCCCGCGAAGCCGGTCGACATCACGTCCGTCGGCGCGCACCTGGAACTCGTCTGCGGCAGTGCCCGGTTCACCCTGCCGACAATGCCGGTCGAGGACTACCCGGCCCTACCGGACCTGCCCGGCCCGGCTGGCACCATCGACGCCGCCGAGTTCGCCGCCGCTGTCGCACAGGTGGCGGTCGCCGCCGGCCGGGACGAAACCCTGCCGATGATGACCGGCGTCCGGGTCGAGATCGAAGGCGACCGGGTGGCGCTGCTGGCGACGGACCGGTACCGGCTTGCGGTGCGGGAGTTCGAGTGGCAGCCGGACGACGCCGGCCTGTCCGCGACCGCGCTCGTGCCGGCGCAAACCCTGGCGGACACGGCGAAGACGCTCGCCCAGCAGGGCGGGCAGGTACGCATCCACCTCGGCGAGTCCGGGCAGGGTGAGGGGGTCGTCGGCTTCTCCGGCACTGCACGGCACACCACGTCCCGCCTGCTCGACGGCGGTAACTATCCGCCGGTCCGCACCCTGTTCCCCGACCCGGACAAGGTCACCAGCCACGCCACCGTGACGGTCGCCACGCTGATCGAGGTCGTCAAGCGGGTGTCCCTCGTCGGCGGCAAAACCACCCCCGTCCTCCTGACGTTCGCTCCGGACGGGCTGACCGTGGAGGCGGGCGGCACCGAAGAGGCGCGGGCGTCGGAGGCGATGGACGTCACGTTCACCGGCGACACGCTGACGATCGGCTTCAACCCCGCCTACCTGGTCGACGGCCTGACCGCGCTCGGGTCGGTGGTGGCCCGGTTCGAGTTCGTGGACGCGTTCAAACCCGCCGTCATCACACCGGCCGACGAGGGCGGGGAGAGCGTTCCCGGCTACCGGTACCTGATCATGCCGATCCGGGTCAGCCGATGACCTGCACCACCCGCCGGCCGACATCCGTCGTCCGCGACCACCTTGCCTGGCTCGCCGCCGCAGGCATGACCCGGCAGGCGGTCACCGCCGACAGTGGTGTTTCGGACCGCACCCTTCGCAACGTCATCCACGGCACCAGACCATCAGTGAACGGCGACACGGCCGCACTACTGCTCGCCGTCCGCCCCCGGGCCGTCGTCGAGAACGGCCGCCTACCCGCCCTCGGCACCGTTCGTCGACTCCAAGCTTTGGTCGCCTACGGGTACGGCATCGAACACATTTCAACCCTGTCCGGGCTCAGCATGCGCCACCTGTTCGACCTGGTTGCCGGTCGCCGACCGACCGTCACCATCCGGGTTCGTCACATGGTTACGGACGTGTACGAGCGGTACTCCACCACCCCCGGCCCGTCGAAGTGGGCATGGGCCGCCGGCCGGGCACGCGGATGGGCACTCCCGGGCGCGTGGGACAACATCGACGACCCGGACGCTGTCCCGCAACGCGGCTACACCAGCCGCCCCGACAGGCTCCCCGGGGTACTCGTCGGCCGGGTCCTACGCGGCGAGGCATCAATTCACACCCTCACCGACGACGAGCGGGCCGAGCTGTGGCAACGCTGGGCCGCCGAACGTGCTGCCGAAGGCATCGCCCCGACGGTGAGTGCTTTCACCAGGACTTTCGGGCTGCGGTACGCCACCGCCGCCCGCATCAGAACCGCCGCTCTCAGCGGCACCGAGACCAACCCGTACGAGAGAAAGGTGGTCTGACCATGGCAGGAGACACGACGATCACGGTCATCGGGAACCTCACCGACGATCCGGAGTTGCGGTTCACCCCGTCCGGCGCGGCCGTGGCGAAGTTCAGGGTGGCAAGCACCCCAACCCGTTTCGACAAGGAGCAGCAGAAGTACGTCGACATGGAACCGCTGTTCCTCTCATGCACCGTCTGGCGGCAGGCCGCCGAGCACGTCGCCGAGTCGTTGCAGCGCGGCGCCCGGGTGATCGTGTCGGGCCGGCTCCGGCAGCGGTCCTACGAGACCCGTGAGGGCGAGAAGCGCACCGTCATCGAGCTGGAGGTCGACGAGATCGGCCCGTCGCTGCGGTACGCCACGGCGAAGGTGCAGAAGATGTCGCGCTCCGGCGGCGGCGGTGGCGGGTTCGGCGCCTCCGGTGGCGGTGGCGGCGGCGGTGGCCAGGGCGGTGGCGGCGGAGGCAACTTCGACGACCCGTGGGCCACGGCGGCTCCGGCCTCCTCGCGTTCGTCCAACTCGGGCGGAGGCAGCTTCGACGACGAACCCCCGTTCTGATCATGGAACTCGTTGGACGTCCGCGTCTGGACTCGCTGCTGCCCTGCGGTAGCGAGTCCGCCCGGCGTCGCCACCTCGCCCACGGCCGCGCGTGCGCCGTCTGCTGGCCCGACGGCGGCCTCCCCGCCATGCCCGACACCACCGTCGTACCCGGCTGGCTGGCCGACATGATCGCCGACGAGTTCGGCCCCGACATCCCCGAGGAGTTGGTCGCGTGAACCGTCCCCCTTGCCCTGCCTGCCGTGCCCCGGTCCACACCGCCCGCACCGTCCCCGGCGGTGTCAGCACCGTCTACCCGTGCGCGTGCTGGCTGGTGCCGGCTGACGGGGATGCGGTGGCGAGGGAACTGGAATGCCGTCGGGTGGTACGGCAGTGACCAACCCACTCATCACCGAGCCGGACGCCAACGAGGTCCACGGCCCCCACGGGTCCAAGTTCCGCCGGCAAGCCGACGGCCTCTGGTACCGGCTCAACCGCGCCTACTGGCCGACCGGGCGCCCGAAAACCTGGGCTGAACTGGTCGCCGAGGACGGGCCGCTCACCCTGCCGCCCGGACCACCGCCGGAAGGCTCCGAGCTTCGCCCCAAGGTGCTGGCCGCGATGCTCGCCATCGCCGACGGGCTGATCGTCCGACGCGGCCGGTCAGCGATCAACATCCAGACCGGCGAGCGGTGTACCGATGCCGTCAACCGCGCCGTCGGCGGCGGAGCCGCCTACCTGGGCGTCCCCGACGCTGACGGGGTCCGGCGGTACGCCCTGAACCCCGGAGCCCAGGACTTCGTCACCCGGTACCGAGCCCGTTTCAGGGATACGCCATGACCGCCGTCGAGCCGGTCGGGAAGCCGTGCATCTGGGGTGGCGCCGACCCGTGCGGGGAGCCGGGTCGGCTGCATTTGGGCGGCTGGTATTGCGGCGATCATGACCCGAGGGCGTTGCGGGGGCGGCAGCAGGGGGCGGTACGGCGGCTGGTCCGGCCCGTCGAAAGGCAGGCAGCGTGAGGTCAGCTAGCTTCCGGCGCCCAACCGTCTCGCTCGTTCGCCGCCTTCACCAGGTCGCTGACGTACTCGCGGCTGTAGCCCGTGCGTCGAGCAGCTTCCGCCTTGCTCATGCCTGCGCGACATGCGGCCACGATCTTGTTCCAGAGGTCTTCGCGTTGCCGGTCGAGCAGTGCCTCCGTGCGCTGGAACGCGCGGGCAGCTTCGTCCAGCGCGGTTGCTTCCGCGCCGGTCTGCATCGCTCTACGCGCTCCCCTGGGCACAGACGGCATTGTCACACAGGTGAGATCGCGAAACCAAGTCGCGGTGTCGGTTCGCGTTGGGAGTGTCAGTTGATTCTGTGAAGTCACTCCGCAATACTAGACCACGGACGAAGATCGTAGGGAGAGTACGTGCCAGACGTGTGGGGAGTCATGCAGATTGCCAGGTGTAGCGCCGAGCAATCTGGTGGCGCGCTCCCCGTGGTAGCGGGTGCCCAGTGGGCATAGACCTGATCACGGAAGTTCTCTTCCACGCGCCCGAGGACCTGACGCCGGCCGAACGCGTGGTCCTTCTGGTTATCGCCGAGGAGGCGAACGACGGCACCCGTCGCGGCTGGCCGGGACGAGACGCACTCATGCACCGCAGCGGGCTCGGCAAGACCGGCCTGGCACGCGTCTTCGCGCGTCTCGCCGAGCGCGACCTTGAGGTGCGGCTGGCGATCGGTACGGACAGCAAGGGCCAGCCGGTGTACGCGTTCCGGGGGCAGCAGACTCAGTACCAGTTGCCGAAGCTGTGTCCGCTGCCGAAGCACGACCGTCAGGGATGCCGAAAGGGTGGCCTGACGGCTACCCATTCCCAGGTAGAGACTGTGCCCGAGCCGGTTCAACCGCCCGTGGCCGCACCCGAACCCGAAAGGGTGGCCCCTGGGCTACCCATAGAGGCAGAAAGGGTAGCCGCCAAGCCACCCTTTCCGGAGCAATGGGTGGCCCCCGAGCCACCCATTAACCCGGAAAGGGTGGCCGGAGTGAAAGAAAGGGTGGCCCCCAGGCCACCCCTTCCCCTCATATCCCCTCAAGAATCATCCCCTCAGTCCCGCGCGACCGTGAAGCCGAAGTGGCTCACCGACGACACCCAGGCCCCGGCAAAGACGGTGCCGATCAACGCACCCCACGCCAGCCAGTCGGCGCTGTTCTCCGCCGCCGCCCTCAAGCTCACCGAACGTGAACAGATCATCTTTGACTGGCTCCGCTGGAACGACTACCCCGACGCCATCGAAGCCGACGCCAAAGCCATCGACAAGATCCTCCGACTGGAGTTCGCCGGCAAGGGGGTCGGCTACCTCCGGGGCATCGCCAAGCCAGACGGCTCCGGCTTCGGCGCCTGGTACCAGCGAATCCGCCGCGAACGCGCCGAGAAGGTCGACCAGCAGATCAAAGAACTGGAGCGCACAGAGCCGACCTGTGAGCACGGCTCTCTCGCCGGGCGCGCTCTGCACCCCACCTACGGCACCCCGCTCTGCGCCCAATGCCGGGCAGGTGTCCCCGCCACACCCGACGAACCCACCACCCCCGCACCCGTCACCGCAGCCCTCGACGCTTTCCGGAGCGCACACAGCGGCCACCTCGCCACCTACGAACTGATCCTCATCACCCAGCAGATCACCGCCCTACACGCGGCAGGCGCCACCGAACAGCAACTCGTGACCGTCGCGGTCACCGCAGCCAAAGCAGGCGTCGGCATTCTGGCCGCCGCAGCACGGAAGGACTCCTAGTGCACGAAACCACCTTCGAAGGGCAGCGCCAGCAGCGTGGAGACCGCGCCCCCTCCTACGATCTGAACGCCGAACAGGTCGTCATCGGGATCATGCTGTCCGACCCGAACGCACCCCGCGCCGTGGAGTCGCTGCTCACCGACGAAGACTTCTACAGCCCGAAGCACGCCGACCTGTTCCGCACGATCATGCGGGCGGAATCTGACGGCACCCCCACCGAACCAATCGCCATCTCGGCGGTTCTCGCCGACCGAGGCGACCTGGAACGGCTCGGCGGCCCCCTCTACCTCAACGAGTGCGTAACGAAAGTTCCACTCGCCGCTCAACTCGGCTGGTACGCCAACCGCATCACCGAGTGCGCGCAGCGGCGCGCGTACGAGCAGACCGGTGTGCAACTCGTCAACGCCGCCACCTCCCCCAACCGAGACGTGGACGACCTGGCGTCGCTCGCTCATTCGCTGTTGGAGAAGGCGCAGCCCCGTAGCCGCCAGTTGAAGATGACCGACTTGGGTTCGCTGATTAACCCCGGTCTGGATGAGATCGAAGCGCGAGGGAAGCGCCCGCCGGGTATCAGCACCGGCTACCACGACGTGGACAAAATGTTGGGTGGGTTGCGTCCGAAGCAGCTCACCACTGTGGCGGGCGCGACAAGTATGGGCAAGAGTGTTGCCCTGATCGACATGGCCCGCCATATTGCGATCAAGCTGCGCTTGAACGCCGCCTACTTCACCTTTGAAATGTCGAATGGTGACGTATTCGACCGGGTGTTGTCCGCCGAGTCGGCGGTTCCGTTCCGGCTGATCCGCGACGGCATGCTGGACGAACAGGACTGGCAGCGGGTCACCAACAGAATCGGGCCGATGTCGAATGCGCCCCTGTTCTTGACGGACAAGGCACCGATGACGGTGGCGAACATTAAGGACCACTGCAAGCGGCAACAGGACGGCCCCGGCCTCGATGTCGTGTTCGTGGACCACATGCACTTGGTGTCGCCGTCCAACCCGAGGATCGTGGACCGCACCGCGATCATGGCTGATGTCAGTCCGGCGTTGAAGATGCTCGCCATGGAGTTGGATGTCCCGGTGGTGGCCGCCGCGCAGCTCAACCGTGGACCGTCGGCCCGCCAGGACAAGTTGCCTGAGTTGACCGACCTCAAAGGTTCGTCGTCGATCGAGCAGGACTCTGATGTCGTGATTCTGCTGCACCGACCCGACTACTACGACCACAACTCGCCCCGCCGTGGCGAAGTGGACTTCATATTCGGCAAGAACCGGAACGGGGAGAAGGGCGTGGTCACGCTGGCCGCACAACTGCACCTGTCCCGATTCGTTGACTTGGCCCTACCTGAGGGGAGCTAACCGTGACCATCTGGCAAGAACTCGTTGACTGCGAGCCGCGCCTACAGCACCTCTGTGACGCCGCCGTGGATGTGGCCCGCACCGGAGAACGTCCCGACGTTGTCTACACCGCCGTCAAGCCGTTCGTGGACTTCCTTGTGGGGGTTCGGCGCGGCAACAACCGGGTCATGGCCGACAGCAACCGTCGCTGGCGGGAGTTCGACGACCGGTTTAAGCCGGTACTGCGAATCAACCCGAAGGAGATCTTCGACTACCAGGTGGCGGTGCTGGAGAAGCAGTCGAACCGCGACCTCGCGGTGTCCCACATCTACAACGAACTGTGCGCCGTGCACGACCAGAGGCAGGTGGCGGCATGACCGAGCAGTTCCGGGTGGCGAAGGGCATCGACACCAACTACCGCCGGCTGGCCCCAACCTCGTGGCACGGTTGGCGTCTCGACCCGCAGGTGCTTGCCCTGATCTACGACGGGCCGGAATGCCCAGCCGGCTACCAGATCGACTTGGACCGCCTGGCGACCCCGGCCGACATGGTGTTCTGGGTGCTGCACGTGCATGACAAGCCGTGGGCGGACACCGTCACCGTTGGGCTCGTTGAGGCGATCAGCACACTCCTCGCGCCGCACCAGGACTTGTTCCGGTTGTGCAACGGCGGCCAGGTGCAGCAGTTGCCGGGGTTGACGCCGGAGTCGGTTCGGGCGCGGGTCGCTCGGTACGTGGAGACCGGCGACACGGATGGGGTACTGGCGTGAGCAGCCAGGAGACCGTGTCGAGCGTGGCCAAGCCGCCCCGTGGTGGCCATCTGCCGCCGCCTGCTCGCCCTGCCGGTGTCCCGGCAGTCCCGGTCGGCCCCGCCCCCGCCCCGGCCGATGTGGAGCTGCTGGCGTTGGGTGCGGTGGTATCCGCGCTTGATGGGATGACACGGGATGAGCAGCGTCGGGCGTTGGCGTTCCTCACCGACCGGTACGGCGAGGATCGGTCGTGATCACGCCGTACTGGTCGGACGACATGGTGACTCTCTACCACGGTGACTGCCGGGATATCTTGCCTCAACTCGACCTACGAGCGGACTGCGCTGTCGCCGACCCACCGTACGAGGAGACGTTGCTAGGCTGGGACCGTTGGCCGACCGGATGGCTCGAAGCGGTCGCGGCCGTCACGGATTCGATGTGGTGTTTCCTGCCGCTGCGTCAGTTCGCCGAGCCGCCGTACCGGGGACAGGAGTTTCGGGCAGCCGGCTGGAAGCTGTCACACGACGTCGAGCCCGACTGGAATAGCCAACACGACCATGTGACATGGGAGAAGCACAACGGGTCTGGGTTCGTCAAAGATCGGTTCCGGCGCGTGCACGAACCCGCCAGCCACTGGTATCGGGGTAAGTGGTCTGCCGTGCATCACGAGGTGCCGCGCGTGCCGGCCGTACACAGGCGCGGTGGACAGAACTTCGTCCGGCAGCAACCGGCACACACCGGCGCGGTCGCCGGTCGCGGGTACGCCGACGACGGACTCCGCTTGATGCGCTCGGTGCTGCACGTCCGCAATGTCAACGGTCGCGCCATTCATCCGACCGAGAAGCCGGTGCCGCTTCTTGAACCGCTGATTCGGTACGGCTGCCCGCCCGGCGGCCTCGTGGTCGATCCGTGCGCTGGTTCGTGTTCGACGGGTGTTGCTGCCCGGCTCGCGGGTTGTCGGTCAATCCTGATCGAGGGCGACGAGGCGATGTGCGAGAAGGCCGTGACGCATCGACTGTCTCGCGTTGATGCGGGCGTTCCTGACAACGTCCTTGGTGGTCAGGGTGACGTGCCGGATCTGTTCTCTCTGGGCGGTGCGGCATGACCGGTGTGTGTGCCAACAAGGGCTGCTCTCGTCCGGGTGTGGTTACGGTGTCGAGGTCGTCGGTCCGGGTCTCGTTCCGGATCGACCACGCCCAGCTCCCGGCCTGGGCTGACACGTTGCGTTGCTGGACGTGCGCGGGCGCAGAACTCGACGCGCTGATCGCCTCCGCTACCCCGGTCGAGGTGAAACCGTGACCGTCACGATCTTCGCAGAGCTTGCCTGCATCCGCTGCGACGTCCTGTACGAACCCAAAGACGTGTTTGAGAGCCGGACAGCGATCCGGGCCGCCGCCTCGACCGACGGCTGGCTGACCAGATCCGATGGCCAAGACCAGTGTCCGGGCTGCCGTCCGCCGGCCGGTCGGAAGCGTCCGTTGCGGTGCGCGGAGCGGCAACAGGACGAGATCGTCGACCGGTACACGAAGCAGCGGCAGTCGGCGCCGCAGATCGGCCGGGAGTTGGGGATTTCGACGTCGGCCGTGTACACGGCCCTGACCCGTGCCGGTGTGCAGCGGGCGCCGAAGGGCTGGCCGAAAGGGCAACCGCGCGGCGCCCGGATCGGCGGCACCCATGTCCGTTGACGGCCGCCGCATCGCCCGCCGGGTGTCCGCCTGCATGCGGATACAGGTCCGGGTCGCCGATCTTGACCCCGCACCGCACGCAACCGCCGTCCTCATCTACGACCCCGCCGACCCACTGATGGTGCGCCTAGTCCTCGACGAGCAGGAGGCGAACCCGTGGCACATCGGCCGCGACCTCCTCGCGGACGGCTTAGCCACCCATGCGGGGTTCGGTGATGTGCGGGTGTGGCCGCTGTCGACACCCGATGGTGACGTGCTGTACGTGGTGCTGGCGACGCCGGAAGACCCGGACTACTGGGCGCTGCTGGAGTTCCCGGCACCGGAGGTACGCCGCTTTCTGAACCGCGCCTACCGGCAGGTGCCACGCGGCACCGAAGCCAACCTGATTGACCTTGACTGGTTGGTAGCGCGGCTACTGACCGAAACCCCCTGAGGAGGAACCCATGACCCAGACCACAACTACCCCACTGACGATGCGCCGTAATGGGCTCGCCATCGAGGCTGAAGACGCGTACCGCGACCACCAAGACAAGCCGACGACGCAGACCGCCAACCGGCTGGTCGACCTGATCCCGTTCCTCGTCGCCGAGCTGGACGAGGCAGCCGAATGGGCCGCGATCGGCGGCCGGCACCGCGAGGCCCTCGCCCGACGGATCCGGGAGATCCGGGCCGAGCAGGACCGGTCGACGGTCATCGACGCCGCCCACCTTGCCCGGCAACGCGACTTCTCGGAGCGGACCTTCGGACCCGGCGCCCGCACGAAGGGCGTAGTCGACCACATCCGCAAGGAACTGGCCGAGATCGAGGCTGATCCGTCCGACCTCGGCGAGTGGGTCGACGTGGTCATCCTCGCCCTCGACGGGGCTTGGCGGGCAGGCCACGAACCGCAGCAGATCATTGACGCGGTCGTGGCGAAGCAGATCCGGAACGAGGCCCGGGTGTGGCCGGACTGGCGTACCGCCGACCCGAACCGGGCCATCGAACACGACCGATCCGCTGAGGTCGCGTGATGGGCGACGTCACAACGACCGACCTCCGGATCGAGTCCAAGGCCACCGAGTACACCGTGACCGCCGCCGGGCTGCCGGAGGACGACCTCGACGCCGCCGCGTTCACCATTACCGTCGCGTACCGGGGTCACGGGCTGTGGGCGGTGCTACGGCGCCGCTGGTGTCTCGGCGCCGACGGTGAGTGGGAGTTCGAGCCGATCCCGTCGGAGCGGACTGCCGCGTGGCTGGCGGCCCACCGGTTCGACCTCGACACGGCACTCCGCCTGGCCGCCGCCGAGGTGCCGCATCTGCGGACGAACGGGCGGACCGTTCACGACGCCATCGCCGACGCCGCTCGCCGCCAGCAGGCAGGTTGCTGACCGGTGATCGACGCCCGCCCGTTGGGGTTGATCCGCCGCTATCCGGTGGCAGGCCGGGACCGGGGCAGGATGAAACCGCAGCCGTGTGCCTGCCCCGGCCCGTACCCGCATGCCTTCTGCTGGCGGGTCGACTGCTGCTGCCCGAACCACGGCATCGGGGCACGGTGACCTGATGTCCGCCGACGCCCTGATTCCCGGCCCTCGACGTCTGGCCCGCTGCGACGACTGCGGCAGGCCGATTCCGAAGGGGCCGGTGATCGACGGCATGGGCACGTCGTGTGCCCGAGAGCATGGGCTGTTGCCGCCGCGTAGGCCGAGGCCGTCGAAGCCGGTCAGGGAGCCGGCGGACGACGGGCCGAACCTGCTCGACTTGCTCAACAATGCGGAGTCAAATGAATGCGCCGAGCAATAGTGAATCGATGGCTATCGCGTGAGTCTCGGCGCATTCTTTAAAGTGGATTTGCCACACGAAACACAATAGAATGGGTGCGTGGTGACCAGCGAAAACGGCATCGTCAAGGCTGCCGCCGGTATCGCAGACCCGGCCGTCCGAGCCCGGCACTGCCAAGAGTTTCTGGTGAACGGCCGGGCGACCATCCGAGAGATGGAACGGCTCCGCGACGACGCGATCCGGGAAGCCCGCGCCGCCCGGCACCCGGAGGCGAAGACAGTCAACCGACTCGCCGAGTTCATCCGAACCCGCCGCAACGTCGTCGTTGACGCCCTACGCCACAGGGAGCGACCGTGAACCTGCCGGAAGCAACCGAGCACATCGACGGCCCCGTCATCTGCCGCGCCCACTCGAAGATCCGTGAGGGCGTGGTTCGCGGAGTCTCGGAGAAGCGCCATCAGGTGCGGGTGGAGATGCGGTACACGGCGACGCGCAACTACCAACTCTCCGGTCGGTGCGAGTGGTGGCATCCCAGCCGTCTGACAATCCCGCAGTGGTGGCTGGACAGGCAAGCCGAGCAAGAGGCGGTCGAGGCGTGAAGATCCGTAAGTGGCCACGTCGCTACGAGATCGAGGTGTCCGGCTGGCGCTACACCCGCCGCCTGCTGGTCGGCCTCCGTCGGGGTGAGTGGTGGATCGGCGCCCGCTACAACTTCCAGTGCGACTGGTGGGAGGTCGGCGCGTTCGGGCTGACGGTGTGTGTGCCGGCCGAGAAGACGCCACGGCGAGCGATCGAAGTGAGGGCGACGTGACCGACGACGCCAAGGTCCGCGACTGGCGTATCCGCGAGAACGAGCAGCACCGGCAGGCTGTGATGGACTGGCTGATTGAGAACGGGATCAACCCGAATGACGTGCCAATCAACACCATCGCGAGCGTTACCGATGGCAAGCTGACCATCTCGCTGTGGGTCGCGGATGAGCAGGGAAACCACCAGATCGACCCGGACAACCCTATCGAACTCGCCCGGCACACCATCACCGTGCCACTCAAGGTCCCGCCGACGTACCACGTCGAACTGTGGCTCGCCCCAACCTGCCCGACGTGCGGAAGGTGAGGCATGGGCGACACCAGTGAGATCCTGTCCTTCATTCGCGCCCGGCTCGACGAAGACGAGCAAGCAGCGATGAGGGCCGCCGGAACGTTCGGCGGCGATGCAGTATGGCGTCGGAACACCCTGGCAGACCCGGACTACCCCGCCGATCACGTGCTCGTCATCTTCCAGCGGGTGATTCCAGCAGGCTTGCCCGGAGATGACGAGGCGCCGCTACGGGTTGACGAACTCGACCACATTGCCGGCCACGACCCGGCGCGGGTACTGGCCGAGGTGAACGCCAAGCGGCGGATTCTCGAACGGCACCCGGGCGCGACAGCAACCGACGAATGCCCGGGTTGTAGCGCATGGCTCGACGGCACATGGCGCACCCCACCCGGCACCTTGTGCCCGGAGCAGGTGGACATGGCGCTGCCGTATGCCGGGCATGCCGACTACCGCCCCGAGTGGAGACCAACGTGAGCGACCTGCTGAACCGCATATCCGCTGCTGTCGATGGCCTCTGCCCCTGCGGTGCCCCACCGGCCGACGGCTCGGCGTACTGCTCCGACGACTGCCGCCCCACCCACATCTCCGAAGACACTGACCAGCGCGAAGCCGGGGATCTCGCCACCCCGATGCGGTGGCGACCCGACCTCGTCACCGAAGCCGACGACACCGACCTGATCCCACTCGGCACCGAAACCCTCGGCTACCGGGGCCGCTTCCACGCCCAACTGTTCGAGCACCGCAGCAACCCGGACAGGTGGCATCTCCGACTCGACGACGGACACCGGTTCGTCGGCTGCGACCTGGACGGGGCGGGCGGCCGACAGGATCCGATCACCGACGGCTTGCGGGAGCGGGTCATGGACGCGTGGCAACGGCTCGAACGTGAGCTGGTCAACCCACGTCACATCGAACTGGATAACACTGACCCATTCGCGGACGTGATGCCGCCACGCGACACACCCCGCAGCGACCTGTTCACCTGGACGCGTCGGTGCCGTGCCTGCGGTCGGAGGTCCCAGCCAGTCGTCGGACACCGCGTCCGACTGACCGACCCTGCGCGGGTCTACAGCATCAGCAGCATTACCGACCTCGGCGCTGATCTCATCGAAGACATTGAAACCTGTGACCTGTGCGTGCACTGCCGGACGCCATTTCGCGGACCGTCGCTTGCGGCCGTCGTCTACTACCCGGACGACGCGGGAAGCGTGGAGTTCGGCATCGTTGCCCGACTGGTTCTTCGCTCACCACAGCACCAGCGGGAACGAGTCGTCACCGATCGGGAACTCGCCGGGTTTCCTAGCAGCCCCCGCGAGCTAGTCGAGTGGATCTGGGACGAGATGGAGCGATCCCTACTTCGGCTGACCGACAGCGAACCCTCAACCGTGCCGCCATCGCAGCCGTCGAGTCGAGTCTTCTTCGCCCCACCCGGCACCGACCCCGTCTCCCCGGCCGACAACGGGCAGTGGGCTGAGGCCACCGCCTACCTCACCGACGATGGACTTGCTGCTGCCGTCGGCTTGTCGCCGCCGATGGGCCGCGATGAGGTCATGGCCCGCTTCCGAGAGGCGTACGAGCGAGCACGGACACGCAGCCGGGGCCAGCAATAGCGGAGGGGCGCCCGGCCCGCCAGCCCAGACGCCCCTACCGATCCCCCCACGACACGACACGGGTTGATCCACATCGACTGTAGCCGCACGCTGCACCGGAGGAGATCAGCCCGATGGACACCACCACCCCCACCGACCGCCTCTGCGTCTCCGCCGAACGATGCCGCGCCTACGACCACCTGACCCGACAACCCGCCTACGTCGGCCCGGCCTACCTGTGCGACGCCTGCCTCACCGCAGCCACCCGCGACGTCCGCACGTTGGTCTACGACTACATCGACCTCGAACAGCTCCAAATTCCCACCCTGTCGCAGGCCCTCGACGCCCAACCACGAGGCAAAGCCGGCCCGCCGATGCCGCTCCGCGCCGAACCAGAGGCGCTACAGGCCGAGATCCACCACGTCACCACCCTGTGGGCCGACGAACTCCGCCGCGAACACCGACTCCACAACCGCCAACGGGCCTACCTCGTCGGGGCGTGGCACACCACCAGCAGCAACCCGCCACCACCGCCCCGCAGGCTTCCCGGCGGCGAAGTCCAGGAAGCCGTCAACACCCTCACCCCACGCCTTCACGACCTCGCCGCACTCAGCCCGCGCACCGTCTTCCCATCCGGCGTAGACAGCACCCCTGAGGACATGGCCGGCTGGGAAGCGATCCACCACCTGCAACACCTCCGAGCCCGCGCCCGCTCCATGCTCGGCCGCACCCGCCGTACCCGACAACTTCCCGGCACCTGCTCAACCTGCGGCGGCAACCTCCACCAAGACGAACCCCGCTACGAACAAGACCCCTGCGATGTCTACTGCGCCAGTTGCGACAGCCAGTGGACCCACGAGCAGTACGAGCAATACGTGGGTCTCATGCTCGCCCTCC
Organism: Micromonospora sp. WMMD1102; assembly: GCF_029626265.1. Classification (NCBI taxonomy): domain Bacteria; kingdom Bacillati; phylum Actinomycetota; class Actinomycetes; order Micromonosporales; family Micromonosporaceae; genus Micromonospora; species Micromonospora sp. WMMD1102. The sequence continues at coordinate 45,208 of NZ_JARUBN010000002.1, forward strand.
CCCGGACCCGCGCATGAACCCCGACTTTGATCGGCAACCCCAACGCAACCCGTGGCCGTTCCCCGGCGACACCGAACTCCAACGCGCCCGCCGATACGTCCACGCCTACCGACAACACCTCAAAACTGCCAACCCAGACCTGTGCGCCGCCCTCGACGACGCCGCCCGCTCCTACGGCGACCACTGGGTCTGCGGCGGACTCCTCACCATCCCCGACGATCAGCTCATCACCACCGACCAAGCGGCCGAACTTGCCGGCGTCGACTCGGAGACAGTCCGGCAGTGGCGCAAACGCGGCTACCTCTCCCGCAACGGGAACCGCGAATACCTACAGGTCAAAGGACTATCCGAACGACGGCGGCCGATGTTCCGCGCCAGCGACATCAAAGAGATCGCCGAAACGACCAGGTGGCGCAGGACAACACGCACCACCACATGATCCCCACACAGGTGGGACCGTGCTATCTTCCGCACAAGCCGAAGTGTCTCTTCGGCCAGATTCGGAATCTCCGCCCGTGCGAACAGACCACGCCGGAGGTGCCAATGTCCCCCCGGATCCGCCGAGCCCACAAGACATCCTCGGCCCCTCCTGTCCGGCAATCACCTCGGCGAGCACCGAACTGCTGACGTCCTCGCAGGTTCACGAGAAGCAGGGCAAGGACGGCAAACGGTCATGACAGCAGTCGATGAAGGCAAGGAGCATGACAAGCGCCTCTGCCTCGGCAAGAAGCGCATGAAGCAGCGCCCCGGCGCCAAGACTGGGAAAAATCCGGTCTTCGACGACGCAGGCAACGAGCTGTGCACGCGCCCCGCCGGCTGGGGAACTTCGCACCCCGGGATCGGAAAGTGCAAACTTCATGGCGGCAACACACCGGATCACGTGACGCACGGGCAGAAGGAACGAGCCCGGCAAGCGGTCGCCACATTCGGCCTCCCTCGCCAGGTCGACCCCCGCGACGCGCTCCTTGAAGAGGTGTACCGCACAGCCGGCGCCGTTGACTGGCTCCACCAGCAGGTGCAGGCGCTCCGAGCCGACGACGTCATCTGGGGCAAGGCCGAAGAGGTCGAGAAGCAGGCTGGCGAGTTCCCTGGCACCGACACGACGAGCAAGGCTGCCGTCCACGTCTGGGTGCAACTGTGGCAGGCGGAGCGGGCTCATCTGGTCAAGGTGGCGAAAGAGGCGATTTCGGCGGGTATTGAAGAGCGCCGTGTTCGTCTCGCCGAGCAGCAAGGCGCGCTCCTCGCTGGTGCGATCCGGGCGATCCTCGGGGATCTCGATTTGTCGCCGGAGCAGCAGACGCGGGCGGCGCAGGTGGTGCCGTTCCGGCTGCGTGAGGTTGCCGCAGCCGCCTAGCTCATCCGTCCGAACGATCCCACAGTGGTACGTGGGGTCCGTGCCGATAGCCGTACTTTCGGTCAGGTGATGGTGTGACCGTCGCCCCGATCTCGCCATGGGAAGCCGCCGCCCGCATGTTCGAGCCGGCGCCACCACCCGAGGAGCGGCAACCGCTTTGGCGCACTCCGGGTGAGATGGCTAAGGCACTGGACCGCAAGACGGTACAGACGCCTGCGCTGGACCTGATCGACGCGAGCTTGGTGGACGTAGCCGAAGGCCGCTGTGACCGGTTGATGATCTCACTCGCACCGCAGGAAGGGAAGTCGGAGCGGGCATCCAGGCGCTTCCCAACCTGGATGCTTCACCGCAACCCGGACCTGCGCATCGCGATCGTCTCGTTCGCCCACCGCCGCGCCCGAAAATGGGGCCGGTCGATCCGCAACGACATCTCCCAACACTCCGACCTGCTCAACCTCAGCGTCGACCCGTCGTCGTCCGCCGCCGACGAGTGGCGAATAGCTGGCCACATCGGCGGGGTTTACACCGTCGGAATCACCGGCGCACTGACCGGCGAGGCCGTCGACCTGCTGATCATCGATGACCCCTACCGAGACGGCAAACAGGCCGACAGTCCCGCATGGAAAGAAGTCGTTGAGGGGTTCTGGGAAGAGGTTGCCATCCCCCGCCTCGGACCTGGGGTCGCAGTCCTCATCATCCAAACCCGATGGCGGCACGACGACCTGACGGGATGGCTTCAAAAGCGCGAGGATGGCACCGACTGGCGCGTCATCAACATCCCAGCCCAAGCTGACCACGATCCGGCGAAAGGCGAGGTCGACCCGCTCGGCCGCGATCCGGGCGAGTATCTGATCTCGACGCGGGGTCGTACGCCTGAGCAGTGGGAGCAGCGGAAGCGGGAGATGGGCGCCCGCGCGTGGACCGCACTGTGTCAGGGCCGTCCGTCCCCGGCCGAGGGCAACATCTTCCAGCGCGAGTGGTGGCAGTTCTACGAGCAGCCCCAGTGGGTCGAGCGTGTCGACGGATCGCGCGTTGTGCACTCCTTCGACGAAGTCCTGACCTCGTGGGATATGACGTTCAAGGACACTGAAGGCACCGACTACGTGTGCGGCCAGGTGTGGGGCCGACGCGGCGCCCACGCGTACCTGCTCGACCAAGTTCACCGCCGGATGACGTTCGTCGAAACCTGCCAAGCGGTACGGACGCTGGCTGCGCGCTGGCCGCAATCGGCGGCGAAGCTCGTCGAGGACAAGGCCAACGGGACAGCGGTCATCAACTTCTTGTCCCGGACTGTCCCCGGGTTGATCCCGGTCGAGCCGGACGGGTCGAAAACCGCACGCGCCGCTGCCGTGTCGCCGTTCGTCGAAGCCGGGAATGTGTTCCTGCCGGCGCCCGAGATCGCGCCGTGGGTAGACGATCTGATCGAGGAAGCGGCTGGGTTCCCGGCTGCCGCCCACGATGACCGGGTGGACGCAATGTCGCAGGCGCTGAACCGACTGCTACTCAACCCGCTGTTGCTCGACGACAGCATCGTCGAGCCTGAAGACGAGTTCGATGAGCTGATCTCACCGGTTTGATGGGGGTGACCGGTGTCGCCGACCATCACCACTCGCCGCTCCCGCCTTCGCGAGGCCGAACAGCAGGTTGCTGCCCTGTCGGAGCAGAATGCCGGCCTGGTCGGCACCGTCCAACTGCTTGAGGAGTCCGTCGCTGAGCTTCAGCTTGCGATGGAGGACGTCGGCTGGACGCGGATGCTCGCCGCCGCCGAGCAGGAGTTCACCCGCGACGGGTTGGTGCGGATCACTGCCGGCTGCCGTCTGTTCGCGGTCAAGAACCCGCTGATCGTGCGCGGATTGCAGCTCCGTCAGGCGTACGTGTTCGGGCAGGGTGTCGAGATTTCGGCCCGCGCGAACGGCAAGAATCGGGAGAACTCGCGAGAGCAGGATGTGCAGGCGGTTGTCCGGGCGTTTCTTGACGACGCCGGGAACCGTCAGGCGCTCACTGACGCGTCGGCGCAGATCCGCAACGAACGTGCCCTGGGCACGGACGGGAACCTGTTCTTCGCCCTGTGGACGAAACCGTCGACCGGCTGGGTGCAGGTGCGAACTCTGCCGTGGGACGAGATTCAGGATGTGATCCGGAACCCGCAGGACGCGTCGGAGCCGTGGTTTTACAAGCGGGTGTGGCATGAGGAAACGGTCGACTACACGACCGGGTTGCCGAAGACGGAAACGCAGACCGCCTACTATCCGGCGCTCGGCTACCGGCCTACTGGACGGAACCGGCCGCGCACGATCGGCGGCCACAAGGTGCACTGGGATGCCCCGGTCCGGCATGTGAAGGTCAACGACCAGCAGGGGTGGAAGTTCGGCATCGGCGACGCCTACGCCGCCCTGGACTGGGCGCGGGCGTACAAGGAGTTCCTCGAAGCGTGGGCCACCCTGGTCAAGGCGCTCAGCCGGTTCGCGTACCGGATGACGGCCAAGGGTAGCCAGCGGGCCCAAGCGAAGACTCGTCTTGCCGCCGCCCCACCTCGTGACCCGCACACCGGCAACCCGCAGGAGGCCGGCGCGACAGCGATCCTGCCGCCGGACATGCTGTTGGAGGCGGTGCCGAAGACCGGGGCGACGATCGACTCCGAGTCTGGGCGTCCCCTCGCCGCGATGGTCGCCGCCGCGTTGGGTGTGCCGGTGACGATGCTTCTCGGCGACCCGGGTGTCACGGGTGCGCGGGCGACGGCAGAGACGCTGGATCAGCCGACCGAACTGGTGATGCAGCAGCGGCAGCAGGTGTGGACCGAAGTACTGCGGGACATTGTCGGCTATGTGATCGCGGAGGCGGTCCGGGCGACGAAGGGCCAGTTGACGGGTCGGATCGAGGTGGACCCGGTGACCGGCCGCGAGGTTGTCACCCTGGACGGGGACACGGCGGCAACGGTTGAGATCACCTGGCCCGACCTCGACGACGTGGATCCGAAGGCGCTTGTTGAGGCGATCAAACTCGCGTCCGATACGGGCACCGTTCCGCCGGAGACCATTCTCCGTCTGCTGCTGACCGCCTTGGGTGCCCGGGACGTGGACGAGATTGTTGACCGGCTCATCGGCGACGACGGCGAGTTCCAGTGGCCGACAACTCCAGGGCTGGGTGGGCAGGCGGTAGACGCGGCCCGTAGTGGGGGCGATCCGGCTACCGTCGGTGCGGGGCGGATGACACCAACTGACCCGGACCCACCCACAGGCGATCTGGAAACCGCGCCGACCCGCGAGGATTCCGAGTCGGGGTGACCGGTGGCCATCACTCCGGACACCGTCCAACAGGTGCGGGCACTCGTCACCGACGTCGGCGGGCACGTCGATGGCACGGTTCGCATCCTTACCGAGGCGTGGCTACGGGCGTGGAACGAACTCGAACCAGCATGGCAGGCAGCGGTCGGTGAGGTAGTGGCTGTCGCTGCGGCTACGAGCCGCTGGCCGTCGCCGTGGGAGTTGGCGCGGATCGACGCCATCGCATCCGCTGTGGTTCGCACCGAGCAGGCGTTGGCGCTACTGGCGGTCGAGGCGGGCCTTGTTGCCGGAGCTGCGGTCGCACCTGTTGTCGCGGCGACGACGGCAGCGGAACCGGTGCTGATCGCCTCGCAGTTACCGGCCGCGTTGGCTGCCGCCGCCGCTGCCGAGTACGCGGCCCGGGTTCTGCCGTCGGCCCTCGATGTGATCGTGCGCCGCACCTCGGAGCAGATCACCTCCCTGACCCGACCACTGTCGGATGAGGCGCAGGAGGCGGTACGCCGGGCGCTGATCCGAGGGATCGCGGTCGGCGACAACCCGGTGGTGGCGGCCCGGGACATGGTCCGTCGGGTTGAGGGTGCGTTCAACGGCGGCCTGGCCAGGGCTATCAACGTGGCGCGGACCGAGATGGTCGGCGCCTACCGGGAGACGTCCCGTTACATCCACGAGGCGAACGCCGATGTCCTCGCCGGCTGGATCTGGTGGTCGGCGTTGCAGCCGAACACGTGTCCTGGTTGCTGGTCGATGCACGGCCGGGAGTTTCCAGTCGACACCTCGGGTCCGGACGATCACCAGTCTGGAAGGTGTGCCCGGCTTCCGAAGGTGAAGCCGTGGACGGAACTCGGCATCCACGACGTGGATGAGCCTGCCGGCCTGACGCCGGACGCGAGGGCACGGTTTGCCGCACTCCCCCGCGCCCAACAGGTGGCGGTGATGGGGCGGGCAAGACTGGCGCTACTCGACGCCTACCCGGACCTATGGGACGACCTCGCCGTGCGTCGGGAGAACCCGAACTGGCGCCCGTCGTACGCGGTCCGGCCGGTACGGGACCTGCAAGCCATCGCCCGCCGTCGCGCCGCATAGCCCCCGATCGAACCCCTGCTGCTCGCACCCGTCGGGAGGAGTTGTCGTGTCCAACCGTCGGAAGCTACGGCCAGGCGCCTACAAGGTGCGGCTACGCGAATCCGCCGCCGTCCTCGGTCCGCCAGCGGACGTCGCCGCGTCGTCGGAGACGGTGATCGAAGGGTCGCAGCCGACACCGATCGTGCTGCACGAGACGTGGACCGAGGCCCGCACCGAACCGACAGCGGACGGCGCCCGACAACTGGTGCAGATCATCGACGCCGGATGGGGCTCATCGGGGTTCTACTCGCCGGACATGCTCGCCGAAGCCGGTCGTAGGCGGGTCTTCGCCGCCGGCACCCACATGTACCTCGACCACCCGACCGAGTCTGAAGACCACGAACGTCCGGAACGGTCGGTACGGGACCTCGCGGCGGTACTCACCTCCGACGCCACCTACGACCCTGCTCGGCGGGCGCTGGTTGCCGAGGTGCGGGTGTTCGCCGACTACGCCCCGTTGATCAACGAGAAGCGGGAGCACATTGGCCTGTCGATCCGCGCGAACGGCGTATCTGAGTACGGGGAGGCCGAAGGCCGCCGGGGTGTGATCGTCAAGGAAATCACCGAAGCGGTGTCGGTCGACTACGTCACCAAAGCCGGCCGGGGCGGGAAGGTGCTCGCTCTGCTGGAGTCGACCCGCACCAACATGCGGGAGGCCCGCTCTGTTGGGGCGTGGCTGGAATCCCGGCTCCACCTGGCGCTCACCCAGTTGGGCGACGACATGTACGGCGACGGGCGGTTGACCCGCGACGAACGAATCACGCTGTCGTCGGCGATCGGTGACGCATTGCAGGTGTGGACGGCCCGCGTTGAAGCCGACGCCCCGCAACTGTTCACCCGGGACCTGTACGACGAGCCGACACAGGCTGTCGAGGTCAACGAGTCCACCACCCCGGAAGCGGCCGTTGAGCCGGCCACTGACCCCGAGCCGGCGGTTTCCGGCGCCCCAGTGACGGACGGCCCCGAGCCGGCCGCACCCAACTACCCACCCATGGAGGCACCCGAGATGTCGGGAACTCAGACCGGCCCCGCGCCGGGCACGGCGGGGACGGCCACGGCAGCCGAGGCCCCGACCGTCAGCGCCGAAGCCCGCGTCGAAATCGTCACCGCCCAGCTCGGTGAGGCACAGTCGCGGATCACCGCCCTCGAAGCGCAGAACGCCGCCCTCACCTCCGAGCGGGACACCGCCCGCACCGAACTGCGGCGGATGCGGAACGTCGAAGCGGCCCGGGGTGTGTGCGCGAACGCGCTCGACACCCACACCGACCTGCCGTCGGCGACCCGGAATCGGATCGTTGAGGCTGTCACCCGTGACGTGCCCGTCACCACGACCGGCGACGTGGACACCGCCGCCCTGACCGCCGCGATCTCCCGCCATGTGGAGGCGGAGCAGGCGTACATCGCCCAGATCCGTGAGGCGGCCGGGGAGGGCACCCCGACCGGGCTCGGCGGCAGCACCCCGTCCACCGTCGCCGACGTCGGCCAGTTCCAGCAGCAGCTCGCCGACCGGTTCGCCGGGTTCGGTCTGACGGAGTCGGCGGCCTTCGCCGCCGCGAAGGGTCGGGGGTTCTGATGGCCACCAACCAGGTGTACGAGCACGGCGACGCGTTCGTTGTCGTCGCCTCCGACCCGACGACCCCGCAGTCCGGTGACCCGATCATCGTCGGTCAGCTTCCCGGTGTCGCCCTCACTGACGAGAACGCCGACGGTGAGGTCACCGCCAAGTTCAACGGTGTGTGGGAGTTCCCGGTCGAGGCCGAGGGCGGGGCGATCACCCCGGGCGCGATCGTCTACTACGACGCCGCCGACGACGGCCTGAACAACTCGTCGTCCGGCAACATCCGGTTCGGCTACGCCCTGGATGCGGTCGACAACGCGGCGACCACCACCATCCGAGTCAAGATCGGCTACTGAGGAGAGGCAGGCACATGTCTACCGCAACCCTGTCCGACCTCTCCCTGAGCGAGGCCGGCACGTGGACGGCGACGCACGACGCGCCCGTCACCCCCGCCCAGATCTACGCCGGTGAGCACGTCGGCTACCAGACCGGGCGTGCCCGCCGGGACGCGGACCCGAAGTATCGGGAGTCGTTCCTCCGCACCCTCGACCTTCTCGACGCCGTCATGTCCGGCAACGCATACGCCGCCCTCAGGTTCCGGGAGGCGATGTCGACCAGCGACTTCCCGCACCTGTTCGGTGACGCCCTCGACCGGATGGTGTACGGCGCCTACCAGCAGATCCCGATCCGGTGGGAGCCGATCGCCCGCCGGGGTACCGTCCGCGACTTCCGGCCGGTCGAGCGGTACGCGATCGACGGCGCCGAGTCGGCTCTCCCCGAGGTTGGGGAACTGTCCGAGTACCCAGCCGCGAAGCTGTCGGAGACCCCGTACACGTACCGGGTCAGCAAGCGGGGCCGGCGGGTGCCGATGTCGTGGGAGACGTGGCTCAACGGCGACCTCGGCCAGTTCCGGGACCTGCCGACCCGGCTCGCGAACGCGGCCCGGAAGACGGAGGAGAAGTTCGTCACCGAACTGTTCGCCACCGCGACCGGCCCGAACCCGACGTTCTTCACCGTCGGCAACGGCAACATCGTGGACGGCAACCCGGCCCTGAGCGTGCAGGCATTGCAGGACGCGCTGACGCAGATGGGCAACCAGCGTGACGCCGAAGGCGAGCCGATCTACATCGAGGGTGTGACCCTCGTCGTCCCGCGTTCGCTTCAGGTGGTGGCGGAGAACATCCTCAACTCCACCGAGGTTGACGCGGCGACCGGCGGCGGCGACAACACCGGCAACAACATCCTCCGGGTCCGGAACTGGATGCGGGACCGGGTCAGCCTGGTCGTCAACCCGTGGCTTCAGATCGTTGACGGCGTGTCGGGTGACGACGCCTGGTACGTGTTCGCGAACGCGTCCAGCGCCCGCCCCGCCCTGGAAATCGGATTCCTGATCGGGCACGAGGCGCCGGAGATCTGGATGAAGTCCGCCGACGCGGTCCGGGTCGGCGGCGGTGCCGTCTCTCCGGAGATGGGAACCTTCGACACGGACACGATCCAGTGGCGGGTTCGGCACGTTCTCGGCGGCACCCGCGTCGACCACAAGGCTGCGGTCGCGTCGACCGGCCAGGGCGACGGTTCCTGATGGGTCGCCGGCTGCCGACACCTCGTACTCCGGCTGACGAGTACGCGGCTGCGTCGTACGAGCTGCTGGGCGGTCTGGTGTCGGCGGTCGGCGAACTCAACCAACTGCTCCGTGACCGGCTTCCTTCGCCTGATCGGGAGGAGCCGGTCACGGGGGCGGTGCGGTTGACGGAACCAGCCCCACCGTCGGCACCCGAGCCGGCTGGGTCGGAACCTGTGCGGCTCACCGAACCGGACCCTCCTGTCGAACCTGTTCCGGCAGAACCCGAACCGTCGACAGACCGGCCCGCTCCGCCGCCGCGCAGCGGTCGAGGGTCCGGCCTTGACGCGTGGCGGTCGTTCGCCGAACAGGCGCAGGTCCGGTACGGGCTGGACGACAGCCGGGACGACATCATCGCCGCCTGTGAACGCGCAGGCGTCCTCAACGGAAAGTAGGACAACATGGCGGACACTGCGAAGGGCCAGCCGAACGGGCTGGCAACTCTCGACGCGGCCGGCAAACTCGCGGCGGACCAGATCCCCGGCGACCTCGGCGGCATCAGCCAGGGGGCGGCGGTCGCGAACGTCGCCACCGCGAACGCCGACGCCACCTACGGGCAGCCGGAAGCGGACCTGATCAACGAGCTGAAGACGAAGGTCAACGCGCTGCTGGCGTCGCTGCGGGCAGCCGGGGTCATCGACACCTGATGGCCGATGTGGTCACGAACCGGGTCAAGCGTTGGGAGGTCGGAACGTGGCGCTCGTAGAGGCTGCTCTCAACCCCGCCGTGGAAGCGGTCACCGACCTGGCCGCCTACATGTCGCTGCACTCCGCCGACCCCGGCTCCGGCGGCGCGAACGAGTTGTCCGGTGGCAGTCCGGCGTACGCCCGGCAACAACTGTCGTGGGCGGCGGCCGACGACGGCGAGGCGGCGATCACCGGAACGGAGACGTTCAACATCCCCGCCGGGTCGACGGTCGCCTACATCGGCCTGTGGACGGCCGTCACCGGCGGCACGTTTCTCGGCGCCGACGAACTCGCCTCGTCGGAGACGTATACCGGGCAGGGCGTGTACGAGGTGACCGCCGCGACCCTGACCGCCACCTGATCCGGGGCCGGTCGTGCCGCTGATCGGAACCCTCACCGACGATTTCGAAGCCGGCGTGGTCGACGCCGTCAAGTGGCCCGGGAACTACGGCGGGATCTCGCAGACCGGCGGCCGGGGGCGGGTCGACTGCGCGGTCGCCTACTGGTCGGGTTGGAAATCGGCGACCGCCTACACCCTGACCGGATCAATGTGCGGCGGCCGGTTCTGGCCACCGCCGTCGGCCGGGGCGACGACCACCGCCTACATGTCGATTTTCGTCACGACGACGACGGCGGGCACCGACGCCGGGTTCAACATCGACGCCCAGTCGGGGTTCATGGGCGTCCTGCTCCGGGCCGGGTTCTCGGACGCTGGTGCCGTGTTCCTCGCCTACAGTCCGACCGACCATGCGTGGCTGCGGGTACGGGAGGACGCCGGGAGTTTGCTATGGGAGGCGTCTCCGGACGGCGACACGTGGACGACACTTCGGTCCGCCACCACACCGGCGTGGGCGTCCGATCCCGATCTGGCGCTGCTCGTCGAGTGCAAACGCAACGACGGGGCAGACAACTACGGCGAGATCGACAACATCAACCTGTACGCGGCAGCACCCGAGGAGCACGCCGGGACCGCCGCCTACGGACTGACCTGCACCACAGTCGGGTCAGGGCGTAAGCAGGCAACCGGTACGGCGTCGACCGGTTTGACGCTCGCGGTTGCCGCCGCCGGACGGAAACACGCTGCCGGCACATCGGACCTCGCCCTGACCGCCGATGTCGCCGGGCTGGGACGCAAACGTACAGGTGGCGTTGTCGCCGCCGATTTGGCGGTTACCGCCAGTGGAGTCGGCATGGTGGTCGTGGAAACCGAGACGGTCGCCGCTCGCGGATCAGCGCGGGTTCCAGCGACCTCGACTGTTCGTGTCCCGGCCCGATCGGGGGTGCGGATCCGGTGAACACCCGCACCTACTGGCAAGGCTCCCGCTTCGTCGTCGAGTGGACGCTGACCGACCCGGAAGGCGCCTCGGTTACCGGCGCCACCGTCGCCGGAACCGTGTCCCGGCCGGACGGCACCACGGCGGCGATGACGGTCACCGACGACAGCAACGTCTATACCGCCTGGTATGACGTGGCCGAGCCTGGTACTCACGGGTATCGACTGGTCGCATCTGGGACCGGCGTGGACGCCCACGAGGGTGTGTTCGTGGCGCACCGGTCGTTGGTCGGCGCCGCACCGATCACCGTCGACCCGACCTCCGACATCGGCCGGGTGCGGATTCTGGCCACCGACCTGAACGAGATCGAACCGCTTTTCACGGACGCGCAGGTCACCGCCTTCCTCGCTCTGGAGGCTGGTGTCAAGCGGGCTGCCGCGTTGGCATTGGAGACGATCGCCGTCTCCGAGGTTCTGATCTCGAAGAAGATCCGCACCGGGGACGGGCTGTCCACCGACGGGCCGGCGGTGGCGAAGGAACTGCGGGAACGCGCGAAAGCGCTTCGTGACCAGGCGGACGTGGAGGACGGCGACCCCGACGACTACGGGATTGAAATCGTCAACTACGACCCGTACGCCGCCTACCGGGTCTGGGGCTACTAGTCATGGCACTCACCGGACGTCCCGGCCTCCGCGCCACCCATGTTGTGCCCGGTGCCTGGCAACACCACCACCGGCCGGTCAGCGACGACGGCATGCCCGACGAGTGTCTGATCGTCCGACCCACCAGCAGTGGGCGGGCTTGGAACGACACCACCGGCCGCAGCGAATATCCGACGCCGCCGACCGTCTACGACGGCCCGTGCCGATTGACGCGGGGTGGCACCGGCAGCATGCCCGCCGGAACGCAGGTCACTGTCGGCCGGGCAACCACCCTGTCGGATTACACCTTGGTCATTCGCACGGATTCGGACCTGGTGCAGGTTGGCGACATCGCCGAAATGCGCCAGTGCGGCGGTGACCCGGGCTTGGTCGGCCAGCGACTGAGGGTCAAGAACGCACTGCGGGGCTCGTACACGTGGGAGCGGCTGCTGTCCTGTGAGCTGGAACCGCCAACCACCCGGTAGGAGGCGGACCGTGGGTGACCTTGATGCGTTGGCCGCAGACTTCGACGCCGCCGGGGATGAACTCGGCCGGCAGGTGTACGCGTTGGTGCGCGCTTCAACGCTGCGCACTGAGGCGTTGGGCAAGGTGAACTCGCCTGTCCGGACCGGGTTCATGCGGGGCAGCATCACAAGCGAGTTCGACGGCGGCCCCGGCTCCAGCACTATGCGCGGCGAAACCGGGCCAACCGCCAACTACTCGCATTACGTGCACGACGGCACGTCGCGGCAGGCGCCGCAGCCGTTCATGGACCGGGCCGCCGACGTAACCGAGCCCGAGTTCTACGCCGCAGCCGAAACGCTGGGTGGGCGGGCCCTCGGTGGCTGACGCCGACGTCGGCTGGGCACACGCCGCCGCTATCGGCGCCCTGCTCGACACCACCACATACCCCGTCTACATCGGCGAGGTCGACACCGCCGACGACGATCTGACGTACCCGCACTTGGTGTGCTGGCCACCGCCGGCCAGCCGGCCTACGACAACCTTGGCCGGCTACGGCGGCGAGGCGTCCACCACGACACAGATCACCGCCGCCGGTCGAGACGTTCGCGAGGTCCTAGCCGCACTCGACCGGGCCTCGGCCGCGCTGCACCGCCGACGGCCCGCCATCGCCGGGCGACGCTGCTCGCTGATCACCCAGATTCCGGCCGCCGAACCGCCGCAGCCGGAACGTGACCCGGACGTGTCAACGCCGGAACGGCCGGTGTTCTTCAGCTTCATCCAGGTCAGCCTGACGTCGTCGCCGGTCGAGCCTCTCGATGTCGGAGGTTCGTGAGTGCGGCTCGTACTCCTCGGTAACCCTCGACTGCAACGAAGCTGGAAGAACTGCCTCGCCCACGCCGCACGCCTTCTCGGCTGGGACGTGACCATGTTGCAGGACGACGCGGTCACAGTCGGCCGGGTCATCGCCGAATGCTCGGGCGCTGACATGCTGTTGTGGGCCCGGTCCCACGGGCATTCCCCGAGCGGAGATGTGGAGTCGATGTGGCGGGCCGTCGAAGCCGGCGGCACGAAGACGGCGGCAGTGCATCTGGACCTGTACTGGGGTGTGCCGCACCGGCAGGCGCAGATTGGCCGGGACCCGTGGTGGCTGGCCCAGCACGTGTTCACCGCCGACGGCAACCCGGCACACCGGGCACTGTTCGAGCAGCGCGGGGTCAACCATCACTGGCTTGTGCCACCAGCCGCCGACCGGTACGCCCATCCGGGCCGGTATCGCAGCGAACTCGCCTACGACATGGTGTTCGTCGGCTCGTGCGGGCGGGTCCATGACCAGACGCGGCGGCGGATGCTCGACTGGGCCACGCAGCGGTACGGCAACCGGTTCTGCTGGCTTGGTCGGGGCGGGCGGGCCGGGATCTGGGGCCAGGACCTCGCCGACCTGTACGCGTCCGCCAAGGTGGTCCTCGGCGACTCGGTACCGAACCCGTACTACTGGTCGGACAGGGTCAGCAACACGCTCGGCATGGGCGGGGTGCTCGTGCACCCCGAGGTGGACGGGCTCGCCGACCAGTACGGTGCGGCGGTCGGGACGTGGCCGCGAGGCAACCTGACCGCCCTCGGCGACCTTGTTGACGGGCTGCTCGACAACCCGATCCGCCGTTCGTGGATGCGCGGCGCTGGCGCCATGACGGCCATGGGCCGGCACCTGTGGCGGCATCGACTACCGGAGATTGCCCGCGTCTGCGGAATCGAGGTGTCGTGACCGTACTCGACCACCTCGCCAACCTGATACGCGAACAAGGCATCCCAGCCCGGGGGCTGGTGCACGTCGGAGCGCACAAGGCCGAAGAACTGCCCATCTATCGGCGGATGGGTTTCGCCCCGATCGTGCTCGTCGAACCAAACCCGGACCTCGCCGGCCGGCTCGTCGACACCCTGCCCGATGCGGAGGTGATCCAGGCTGCGTGCGGTGCCTACGACGGAACCGCCACCCTGTACATCACCGAGAACACGAAACTGTCGTCCCTCTACCAGCCGATCACCCGGCCGATAGCAGGCCAAGTTGAGGTGCCGGTGCGGCGACTCGCCGACGTCATCGATGAGCGGGTCAACGTCGCCGTGGTGGACGTGCAGGGCGCCGAACTGGATGTGATGGCAGGCGCCCCACTGGACCGGCTCGACCTGGTGGTGATGGAAACCCGAATCCGGGCCAAGTATGCCGGGGCGCCGCTGCACTCGGATGCGGTCGGGTGGATGGCCCGCCGGGGTTGGGAGGTCGCCGCCGTGTGGGCGCACGACCCGAAAGGCAAGCTCAACGACGTCGCGTTCACCCCGAGGCGTCGGTGACGACGGTCATCGTCATCTGCGCCGGAGAAGCGTCAAGGTGGCAGAACTACACGGGCACCGCCAAGCATCTGATCGCACCGGAGGGTGAACGGCTGATCGACCGGACCGTCCGCCTATTCCGTGACGCGGGCGCCGAGCGGGTGTTGGTGGTCAGCAAGCCCGGCGACACACGGTATGAGGTCGACGGCGCCGAGCGGGTCGACGCCCAGCTACGCCCGGACAACGGAGACGCGGACAAGTTCCTGTCGTCGCGACACATGTGGTCCGACACCGGCCGGACCGTCGTCGTATACGGCGACGTGTGGTTCGAACATGCAGCCGTCACCGAGATCATGCGTGCCCGGGGCGACTGGACCCTGTACTGCCGGTCCGGCCCATCCCCAATCACCGGCGCCACCTCCGGCGAGTGTTTTGCTGTCGGCTTCCACCCGCAGCACCACACCGAATACGAAACCGCTCTACGTCGGGTGGCGTCACTGTGGCGCTCTGGTGTGTTGAGGCGGTGCGGCGGCTGGGAGTCCTACCGCGCCATCGCCGGCGGCCCAAATGCCGACCTGCGCCGGCATCGCATGTACGGCCGGTATGTGGAAATCGGCGGCTGGGTGGAGGACTTCGACAAGCCCGCCGACCTCGACAAGTGGGTCGACCGGCGTAGCCGCAAGGTCAGCGTGTTGGTGCCGTACCGGGGTGACGGCGGTAGCCGCGACGCCGCCTGGGCGTGGGTCAGTCGCCGATGGCAGGCCGTCTACCCAAACTGGGAACTCGTCGTCGGCGTATGCCCGGACGGGCCGTGGCGTAAGGGCGCCGCGATCCGCGACGCCGCCAGCCGTGCCGCCGGTGACGTGCTGGTTGTCGCGGACGCCGACTGCTGGTGCGACGGCGTGGCCGAGGCGGTGCAGGCCGCCTACGACGGCGCCGGCTGGGCCATCCCCCACCACAACGTGCACCGGCTCACCGAGTCCGCGACCGCACGAATCCTGGCCGGCGGTGAACTGCACGGCAACACCACCAGACGCCCCTACCGGGGCTTCGCTGGCGGCGGCATGTTCGCCCTACGCCGCGAAACCCTCGCCAAGGTTCCCGTTGACCCCCGGTTTGCGACGTGGGGTCAGGAGGACGAAGCGGCGGCGCTCGCGTTGGGATGCCTCGCCGGGCAGCCGTACCGGGGCGTCGCCCCCCTGTGGCATCTCTACCACGATCCGGCGCCCCGGTTGACGAACTACGCCGGCTCGCACGAGTCGCTGGAGCTGTTGAAGCGGTACAAGCAGGCAGCCCGTTCCCCGAAGGCGATGCGGGCACTTCTCGCCGAAGTCGTCTGACGACACCACCACACCAGCCGCCACGCCATGCGTTGCGCGGCCGGTTCCGCACGCCCCTTGGGAGGAGCACCGTGGCGCACCGCCGCTGGATCTGGGTGGAAGACACCACCACCGGTCACCGGTTCGACGTCGACCATCGGCAGGTTGACCGGCTCGTACAGGAGGGGTCGGTGGTTCTCGTCGAGGGCTATCCCGTCAACGAGGGACCGAACGCGCAGCCGCGACGGCCGAAGCACGCGACCGGTCTCGACGGCGAGCCTCGGCAGTTCGGTCCGCCCTCCGGCCCGACCTCGCCGGCCGATGTCGAGACCCCGGCCGCCCCGGCACCCGCTTCCGCGTCGGCCCGGCGCGGCACCACCCGACCGGCCACGGCGACGCCCACGGCCAGCAGTGAAGGAGTAGTGAGTTGAGCCAGCCAGTCGCTGTACCCGCCGACGGTAACCTTCGGGTCTTCTACGTGCAGACCATCGCCACCCCCGAGTTTCCACAACTCGCGGAACTGAACGCCGGCACCAGCAAGGACGTGTCCTGCTACATCACCGGCGAGGGCTTCCAAACCACCCTTGAGGAGCAGGTCACCACCGATGACCGGCTCTGCTCCCGGGCGACGTTCGAGCAGCCCGGCCGCTGGCAGAAGCAGATGACGCTGTCGTACGTGTACAACATGGACGACCCGACCAACAACGTCATGTACCTGACTCTGCCGTACCTGACGACCGGGTTCATCGTCGCCCGCTGGGGTGTGCCGTACGAGCAGGCGTGGGCCGACGGTGACCTCGTGGACGTGTACCCGGTCAAGGCCGGGAAGCCGATGAAGAACGCCCCGACGGCGAACAGCATGCTGACCGTGACCCAGAAGATGTTCATCACCGGCGAGTCGATCGATGACGCGTTGGTCGGCGGAAGCTGATGGGTCGCCAGGGGGGAACGGCGGCGAAGGGAGCCGCCGACGCGCCTGCGGACGGGGAGCCGCAGACGCTGTCAACGAAGGACAAGATCAGTCGGGCGACGTATCCGACCCGGACCGTCGACATCTGCCTCGAAACCGACCTCCAGGCGGAGTACGAGGCGCTGCACGAGGAGCTTCGCCAGGCAGTCGTCCGGGAGTCCGGCGACCGGCGGCTCAATCCGGGTGGCGAGTCGAAGCGGATCGCCGAGCAGATCGAGGCGTTGCAGCAGCAGATGGCGGAGTACGTCATCCGGTTTCGGTTGCAGGCGCTCGGCTCGCGCGGGTGGGACAAGCTGTCGAAGGCTCACCCTCCCCGGGAGGGCGAGAAAGACGATGCGGCGCTGGGGTACAACCCGGACACGTTCTTCGACGCGGCGATCCGGGCGTGCACGGTCGATCCGTCGGACCTCGACGACGACGACTGGACTGCGCTGCTCGGCGACGACGACGTTGACGGGAAGTTGACGGCGAAGCAGTACAACGACCTGCACGATGCCGTGCTCGCCTTGAATGTCAGGAAGATCTCCGTCCCAAACTCGTTCGCCGCCTCTCGGATTCTCCGGCCCTCCGAGCCCGAGTAGCGGCGGCACGCAGTCTCGGGATCAGCTACCGGGAGTTCATGGGCTGGACCCCGGAACGGATCACCGACTACGAGTACGACGATCGGGACCGGATGGTCCGGTCGACGGAGTATGTCGAGTCGGCGTGGAACGAGGACGAGCGGGGCTGGATGCTCGCCCTCGCCGATTGGGAGGCGTCCCGCTGCCCGTCCTGCGGCGGCGATCCGGACGAATGCCAGAGCCCGACGGCGGACATCAACAACCCGTTCGGGACGTGGGTGTACGACGCCGAATGGGTGGAGTGTCATCGGGCGTCCGCCGCCCGACGGTTGGCACACGAGCCGGAGGATCGGCGGGCGTTGACACCTCGGGTGTCGCGGCGACGTAGAGGGTCGGCCAGGTCGAAGCGGTGAGACGGGGTGACCTGTGGCCCGTCGTCGTGTCGCCGTCGAGTTCGTTGCCGAGCTGGGCCAGTTCCGGCGCGGCACACGGGACGGTGCCGACGAGGTTCGACGGCTCCGGAATGAGTCGAAGGCTGCGCAGGCCGAGGTGGCGAAACTTGCCCGGGAGTCGGTCCGGGCGCAGGCCGACCTGAAGCGGTTCGCTGACGGCCGCCGGCAACTCGTCGGCGTGGGGGCGGCTGCCCGGTCGCTGCGGCAGGACGTGTCCGCCCTGTCCGACCGGAGCCGGAAACTCGCGCACGACTTCGCCGCCGTCAACGGCACCGCAGCCGCCGCCCTGGCGACGTTCCGGCGCATCCCGTCGGCGGTGCAGGCGGCGGGCCGGTCGATCCGGTCCGCGAACTTCGGCCAGGCCGCGCAGACCGCGCAGGCGACCGCCCGGGGTGTTGGCCAGATCGGCGGGGCGGCGCCGCTTTCCACCGTCGTCGGACTCGCCGCCGTCCCGGCTGCGGCTGCGGCTGCTGCCGCGTCGCTGCAAACCATCCCGCCTCTGCTGGTTACCATCGGCGGTGGGCTCGGCGCCATTCCCGGCCTCGCCGCCGGAGCCGCTGCCGGGATCGGCACCCTCAAACTCGCGACTGTCGGACTAGGCGACGCCATCGAGGAGGTGTTCGAGGCACCGGACGGCGCCGACCCGTACGACCGGCTCACCGACTCCGGCAAGCGCCTCGTGGACGTCCTCGCATCACAGAAGGCAGCCCTGCTCGGCGTGCAGCAGGTCGCCCAACAGCGGACGTTCGCGAACCTCGACAGCGAGCTACAGATGCTCGGCGCGGTCGCGATCCCGTTCGCTACCCGGCAGGCGGAGCGGTTCGGTACGACCTGGAACAGCACCCTGCGGCAGCTTGCCCGGGTGGGCCGGAACCCAGAGTTCCTGGCTGGCATCGACGCGGCTGCCGAGGGCGCGGACCGGTTCTTCGACAACGTCAACACGCGGATCGGGCCGACGTCCCGGTCACTGGGGCAACTGTTCATCGGTTCTCGCCCGTTCGTGGACGCGTTCGGTGACAGCCTGCTCGGCCACCTCGACGACTTCAACGCGTGGATCGACCGGGCCGCCGCGAACGGCGACCTTGAGGACTTCTTCCGGGATGCGGCCGAGCAGGCCGATGCGCTGCTCGACGTCGGCAAAGAGGTACTGGTCCTCGTCGGCCGGATCGGTGGACTGCCGTATGGCGGCGACACGCTGCGGGACATGGCGGATGCCCTCGAACGGTTCAACGACGCCGCCCACAACACGCGCAGCGTCGAGGGTGTCATCGCCACCGGTAACGCCGCCGTCCGAGGACTGGTCGACGTGCTCGTCATCCTCGGCGAAACCCTCGGGGAGACGCTGGCCGACCCGGCAACCCGGGACGCGGTCGTCGCGTTCTTCGACATCCTGAAAGTTGCCGCGCAGGTGGTGACTGGTCTTGTCGGCGCCTTCTCTGCCCTACCTGGCCCGGTTCAGTCGACGGTGCTGGTGTTGATCGCCCTGACTGTCGTGTTCGGGAAGCTGTTCGCTGTCGCCGGCAGGATGGGCACCGCCGTTGGTGCGGCTGCCGGTCGGCTCGACCAGATGGGACCCGCCGGGCAGCGTGCCGGTCGAGGGTTGCAGGCGGCAGCAATGTGGGCGGGCCGGGCAGCAACCGCCCTGGTTGCGTTGCAGGTTGCCGGGATCGCCCTCGAAGCCCTCTCCGACAGCGCAGTCAAGGTCGACGCCCTGAACCGGTCGTTGAAGGACTTCGTGCAGACCGGCAAACTCGGCGGCGAACTGACCCGCCAGTTCGGTGACGGGCTGGAAGATCTCGACAACCGGGCCCGTGGTGCCGGCGACGGCTGGTTCCCGAAGCTGGGCCGGGCAATCGAAAGCATCCTGCCTCCGGCGAAGGCGTTCAACGAGCTGTTCTTCGGCGGCTCGTTTACCGGCGACGTCGAACGCTTCCGCGAACTGGACGCACAACTCAAGCAGATCGCCGAGTCGACGGGCGACCTTGAGGGTGTCAACGAGGTCTTCCGCAGGTTGCGAACCGAATCCGGCCTGGATGTGGCCGAGTTCAACAAACTGCTACCGGAGACGGCCGCTTGGTTGGCGGAGGCGCAGGCGCAGGCGCACGGCTACTCGGCCACCCAGCAGGCGTTGAGCGGGTCGATGGAAGACGCCATCGGGATCGTTGGCTCGTACACGCGGGCGTGGAAGGAACTCAACGGCGCGGCATTGACTACCGACGAGGCGCTGCTGTCGGCGAAGGACGCCCTCGACAAGGTGAAGGAGTCGTTCGACGAGAACGGCCGGGCGATCACCGGCAACTCCCGGGCGGCGTTGGAGAACCGGGTCGCTGTCGGCCAGTTCGCGCAGGCTGCTGCGGAGGCTGCGCAGGCGAAGTATGAGGAGTCCGGCAGTATCGCCGCCGCGAACAAGGTGTACGACGACCACATGGGGCAGCTCCGGAAGACGTTGACGCAGGCCGGGCTGACGGACGGGCAGATCAAGGCTCTGATCGGCACGTTCGGGCGGATTCCGCCGTCGAAGACTTCGACGATCAATGTGCAGACGGCGCAGGCTGACAAGAACCTGCGGGACATCATCGCCCTCTCTGCGAAGATCAAAAGCAAGACGGTGGTCATCACCGTCGACTACCGGGGTCGGACAACAACCCGGGCTGAGGGCCGCAACATCCCTATTGGGGACGGTGTCGGTGGCCGACGGTGGGGCGGTATCACCGAACACGCACAGACGGGCCTGCTGAGCGAGGCGGACATCTACGCGGCGGCGTCGAGCAGGCGGTACGCGTTCGCGGAGGCGGAAACCGGCGGTGAGGCGTTTATCCCCCGCTACGGCATGCGGGACCGGTCAGTGTCGATTGGCCGTCGGGCGATGGAGTGGTACGACATGGACGTCGTTCCTCACGGCGCCCTGCCCAAGGCGTTCCTGGCAGGCATGACCGCCGCGACTGCTCAAACCACGAAGGTTGATGTTCCGCCACTCGATCCGGCGGTGCTGGCGGCGGCGATCAGGTCCGTGTTGCAGGGCGTGCAGGTTGTCATGGACGGGCGAACGGTCGGCTACATGACGGGCCGCGAGGCCGGCATCTACGCGCGGACGTGAGGTGCCGGTGAGTGACTACGACCTGCGGTTTGTTGACACCGTCTCATCCACGGCCGCGACCCGGCTGGATCTGCGGGTTGCGCCGTTCAGCGTGCAGTCCGACACCGAGTTCGGCATGCCCGAGTTGCGCCGGTCGGCCGTAAGCACCTTGCTCGTTGACGGGGAGCGGTATCCGGCGGCGGCGTACGACAACCGGCTCATCACTCTGGTACTCAAGGTGATCGACGCCAGCGAGGATGCGACGGCTGCCCTGCTACAAACCCTGTACCGGGAGTTGGACCGACCCAGCAACGTTCTCCGGTATCAGCCCGGCACCTCTGCCCCGATATTCTTCCGCACCTTCCGGGCCGGGCCGTCGTCTGTCATCTGGGATCCCGTGCAGAAGCAGGTGGTTGCCCGGATTCCGGCG
Organism: Micromonospora sp. WMMD1102; assembly: GCF_029626265.1. NCBI lineage: Bacteria > Bacillati > Actinomycetota > Actinomycetes > Micromonosporales > Micromonosporaceae > Micromonospora > Micromonospora sp. WMMD1102. The sequence continues at coordinate 66,345 of NZ_JARUBN010000002.1, forward strand.
GAACCGTTCGCCGTCGGTTTGCCGGAGACGACTGGTGCGCTGACGGTTTACAACGATCCCGGCCTGCCGGGCGGCGACCTCAACGCGAACCCGTACTTCGAGACCAACGCGGCGAGTTGGACCGGGGTCGGTGGGACGGTGGCCCGGTCGACCGCCCAGTTCCACGAGGGGGCGGCCAGCCTGCTGCTCACCCCGGACGGGGTTACGGCGACGGTGGAGGCCCGGTCGGAGATGGTGCCGGTCGCGGTCGGGCAGCGGTACCGGGCGAGCGTGTGGGTGCGCTGTTCGTCCGCCCGGAGCATCACCCTCGCCTTGGTGTGGTTCAACTCGATCGGCGGGACGATCACCGCCGCGACCCAGTCGGCGTCCGTCAGCGCGGGCGTGTGGACGCTGATCGAGTTCGAGCGGTCGGCCCCGGACCTGCCGTCCATCGCGACCCAGGCCCGGATCGCGGTCAGCCTGGCCAGCACCCCGCCGGCCGGGCACACCACCTGGATCGACGAGGCCCGGCTCCGGCTCGTCGGTGCCGGTGGCGGCATGTACGCCGACCTGCCCGACATCCTCGGCGACGTGGAGACGCCGCTGCGGGTGACGATCCCGCAGGGCGGCACCCTGCTCGACACCAACCAGATGAGCCTTATGGCGATCAGGCGGCGGGGCACCCCGTCCGGGGCGCCGATGCTGTTGCAGGCGGAGAGCCTGACGCAGGGCGGCGGCACCACCGTCCAGACCAACAGCTCCGACGCCAGTGGGCCGGGCGGCAACTACAGCAGGTGTACCTTCGCCTCGGTCGACCCGCGTCTGAGCAGCGACGTGTGGCCGCTGATGGACACCCCGGACGTGCGGGGCCGGTACCGGGTGCTGGCCCGGATCCGGACTACCGTCGCGACCGACGTCATCTACGCCACGATCCGCTGGGGACTCAACGCCTACATCGCCGGGCTGGCGGAGACGTCGGTCGGCTGGGACGGCACCGCCGGGTCGACCGCGTGGCGGATCGTCGACCTCGGGCTGATCTCGTTCCCATCCGGTGCTGATCCCACCGTGGACGGGCTTACCGGTAGCCCGCTGCCGGCGCGGGGCCAGTTCTTGCGCCTCGACGCACGCAGGCAGTCCGGTACGGGCAACCTCGACATCGACTACCTGCTGTTCGTCCCGGCCGACGACCGACTCTTGATCGTCCGCTGGAACGACATCAAGAACAACGAAGGCGGCGACGTCGTGATCGACTCCGCCCAGGAGGTGGTGTACGGCATCCGTAACGGGGTGGTGTACGGCGGTGGCAGCCCACCGGCGATCACCGGGTGGATGTACGCCTCCCCGGGCACCGCGAACCGGCTCTACTGGCTGCGGAGCGTCGGGCCGTTGTCGTCCGACGACATCACCAACCAGACGTTGTTGACCATCGAGTACGTACCGCGTTACTTGTATGTACGACCGGTGGCGTCGTGACCCTGACCCTGCCGCTGGCGGTGCGGCTGTCGACAGCCCGGGGCGAGGCGCACATCACCCGCCGGCTGCGGGACCTATCGTGGCGGATCACCGCGCCGGGCGGGTTCGCCAGCATCACCATGTCGCTGCACGAGCCCATCGCCGGCCAGCCGGACTGGCTCGCCTACTACGGTCGGGCGTACATCTACGACCAGCGCACCGGCGCCGTGTTGTGCGAGGGCCGCCTGGAGGACCCTGGCCGCAGCGCGGGCCCGGACGGGCAGGTGTGGGACCTGGTCGCGGTCGGCCCGGCCGCGCACGCCCGTGACCGGCACGTACCGCTGATCTACGTCGACCGGTCGCTGGAACGCTGGATTCCTCGCGACGGTGGTAGCGCGCATCCGAAGGCGGACCGGCGAGCGGACGTGGACGCGAGCGACAACCCGGTGCTGCGTTTCCAGCCGCCGACGGGCACGTCGTGGGCGCAGAACCGGACCGGCACGATGGGGTACCCGCACCTGCGGTACGCCGGCCTCAAGTTGGGCGCGTTCAACGCGTCGGGAACCTGCGGGGCGAACACGACGAACTGGCGGTGGCAGCAGGTCACCCGCACCCCGGCCGGGGTCGGCACCGTGGCCCGGGACGTGGCGTTCACCGCACCGTCGATCTCCACCTCGCAGCGGGTGGCGTCGTTGTCCTTCCCGGCCGGTGACGACTGGGTCGAGATGCGGGTGCTCCAACAGAACGCCAGCGCTCAGACGCCGTCGGACGCGATCTGGTGCACGTTCGGGGACCTGTACGTCATGCAGGTGCTGGTCAACGAGTCCGGCACGGAACTGTACGAGCCGGCCTTCGACTACCCCGACGGATACCTCACCGCCGACCAGGTGATCCGGGACCTGCTCGGCCGGCTGCTGCCGCAGTATGACGGGCCGAGGGCGACGATCGCGGCGACGTCGTACCAGATCCGGGAGCTGGCATACCCGGACGGGGTCGACGCCGCGACGGTCCTCGACGACCTAATGCGGCTGGAACCGGCCTACCTGTGGGAGGCACTCGAATCCAACGCGGCCGGCAAGCACCGGTTCAACTGGCGGCAGTGGCCGACCGAGGTCCGGTACGAGGCCGATGTCGGCGACGCCGGCTACGACGCCCCCGGCTCGGCCGACGGGCTCTACAACGAGGTCACGGTGCGCTGGCGGGACGCGACCGGGCAGACCCGCACGACCCGGGTCACCCAGTCGGTGCCGGAGCTGACCGCCGCCGGCCTGACCCGGTCGCCGAAGCCCCTCGACCTGGGTGACGAGGTCGGCAGCTCGACGGAGGCGACGCAGGCGGGGCAGCAGTTTCTGGCCGAACACCGGGCGCCGCCGAACGGCGGCCGGTTGCGACTGTCCCGGCCGGTGCTGGACCTGATGGCCGGGACGCGGGTGGCGCCGTGGGAGGTCCGGCCCGGCTACCTGATCCGCGTCCGGGGTGTGCTGCCCCGGCCGGACGCGCTCAACGCCACGACCAGGGACGGCGTCACCGTCTTCAAGATCGCATCGACGGAGTTCCGGGCCAGCGACGCCACCGCGACGCTTGAACTCGACACGTTCGCGCCGTCGACCGCCCGCGCCCTGGCGACCCTGCTCAACCGGCCACTGACTAGGCGACGGTAACGACCTTGAGGGGCTGACATGTCCAAGCAGGACCGGCTTAACTGGATCAGCCGAGGATCACCGTTCACGTTGATGCGGCCCGCCGCGAAACTCCGCGACCGGCTCCGCGCGCACGGGTACACCGTCTACGACATCGGCAACCGAGAGCATCTCGAACACGAGCCGCCCGAGGACCACACCCCGTACTCGGAGACCGGCTGGCCCGGGAAAGCGAAGTACGGGGTCGGGTACGCGATCGACATCATGCCGCCGAAGTCGGGCGCCAGGTCCAAGTTGACCGGCCAGCCTCTTCCGTCGTTGCAGCGGCTCGGCGCGCAGATGGTCGCCGACCGGAACGCCGGCATCCCGGGCATCCGGTGGCTGAAGTACATGAACTGGGAGCCACAGCGAGACAACGGCGGCCCCTGCTACCAGGACTCGTGGAAGCCGAACCACGCCCGCCGGTCCAGCAGCGACCGGGGGCACATCCACCAGTCCGGGGCGACCGGGTTCGAAACCAGCAGCATCGGCGACGACTACGACCCGGTGGCCCGGGTTAGTGGAGAGTGGGACGAGATGGCAAGCAAGGCTGAGATCAAGGACGCGCTGATTGAGGCGCTGCGGACTCCGCTGCCGTTCGGCGCGTCCGGTCCGGCGCGACGGCTGAAGGACCCGAACCTGTATCCGCCGGCCGGCTGGTCGGATCAGAGTGTGCTGAGCCTGCTCGCCTACCTGTTCGAGGCCAGCCGCAGCGATGACGCGAACGAGCAGCAGATCGTCGACGGGGTGTTGGCTGGGCTCGGGTCGCGGGATCTCGACGACGCGGCCACCGCGCTCCGGGCGGCGTTCGGGGACCGGGCAGCCGAACTCGGCGCCAAGCTCACCCAGAGTGGCTAACCGGTGCCGATCGTTGTTACCGGCCGGCACCGCCCGCACGAAGTTGTCTTCCTCGCCTTCAGCGCTGTCGTCGGCGCAGCCTTCGTTGTCGGCCTGAAACCGCCCGGCTCGCTGGAACGGCTCGTTGAGCCGTGGATCCTGTGGACGTGGTACCTGCTGCTGCTCGCTTCCGGTGTCATCGGGCTGGTCAGCTTCGCTATCGCGGACCCGTACCGGGCGTTGGTGTTGGAGCGGGCGGCGATGATCGGCCAGATCAGCGCGCCAGCCGTCTACGGCATCGGTCTCGCGTCGACCGGCAACCGGTCCGCGATCTTCGTCGGGGCGTTCGTCGCCGCGTGGGCGGCGGCGTCCGGGTGGCGGCTGTGGCAGGTCAACCAGAGCATGCGGGCGCTGCGGCAGGCGGCGGGTGATCCCGGATGAGCGAGTGGTGGCAGCTCGCTTTGGCGGCTGTCGGCGGTGGTGGCCTCGCGGGTGTGGTCACGAGTCTCGTCGCCGGCTTGTTTCAACGGCCGAAGGTCAAAGCGGACGCGATGTCGATCCTCACTGACGCCGCGTTGAAGCAGGTCAACGAGTTGCAGGAGCGTACGGCTGAGGCGGAGCAGCGGGCGGCGGAGGCCGAACGTAAGTGCCGGGTCGTGTCGAGTGAACTCGATGACATGTTGGCCCGGATGCGGGCGTGGCGGGTGGAGATCTTGGCCGATCCGACCGCTTCGGACCGGTTGAGGCAGATGGTGTCGGTCGATCCGGGGCAGCCGATGAACGGGCGGCCCGGTCGCTAGTGCCGTGACCACGAACGTTCACGGTGTTGGATGACACGCCGTCCGGCTTGTCGGCCGGGCGGCGTCGTAGCGGTCAGGCTGTGGCGGTGGCAGATCCTGTACGCGTGCGGCGGCTGAGTGATCAGGAAGGTCAGCAGCTACTGCGAATCACTCGCCGGGGAACCGGTTCCCCGATCCGCCTGCGGCGGGCGATGGTCGTGCTCGCCTCGGCCGGTGGGAACACGGTGCCGGCCATAGCCCGCCTGGTCCAGGCTGACGAGGACACGATCCGGCAGGTCATCCACCGGTTCAACGAGATGGGCATGACCAGCCTGGACCCTCAGTGGGCGGGTGGCCGTCCCCGCCAGATCAGTAGCGACGAGGAACAGTTCATCGTCGAGACGGCCAACACCCGCCCCGAGAAGCTGGGGCGGCCGTTCACCCGCTGGAGCATCCGCAAGCTCGCCGACCACCTGGGCTCGCATGCCGCCCGCCGGGTCCGGATCGGGCGGGAACGACTGCGGCAGATCCTGCACCGACACCGGATCACCTTCCAGCGGACCAAGACGTGGAAGGAGTCCACCGACCCGCACCGGGACACCAAACTCGCCCGGATCGAGTACGTGAGCAGCCATTTCCCGCAGCGGGTGTTCGCCTTCGACGAGTTCGGGCCCCTGGTGATCCGTCCGCAGGCCGGCACGGGGTGGGCACCCGCGGGCCGTCCGCACCGGCTGCCGGCGAACTACCACAAGCTGCACGGCGTCCGGCAGTTCCACGGCTGCTACTCCGTCGGCGACGACCAACTCTGGGGCGTCGTCCGGCGCCGCAAGAGCGCCGCGAACACCCTCGCCGCGCTCAAGTCGATCCGAGCAGCACGTCCGGACGGAGCACCGATCTACGTCGTCCTGGACAACCTGTCCGCGCACAAAGGCCGCAAGATCCGGGCATGGGCGGCCCGCAACAAGGTCGAGCTGTGCTTCACCCCGACCTACGCCTCCTGGGCCAACCCGATCGAGGCCCAGTTCGGGCCGCTGCGCACCTTCGTCATCGCCGGCTCCAACCACCCGAACCACCCGGCGCTGACCCGAAAGCTGCAGACCTACCTACGCTGGCGCAACGCCAACGCCCGCCACCCCGACGTCCTGGCCGCCCAACGCCGCGAACGAGCCCGCATCCGCAGCGAACGCCAACGACGCTGGGGCCAACCCGCCACCCGCGCAGCCTGACCCCAACACCCTGAACGTTCATGGTCACGGCACTAGCCGGACTGTTCGGCGTTCTCGCGTTCCCTTGCATCCTTCCGCCGGAATTCAAGTTTCGGGCGGCTTCCTTACATTCCAAGATCCCCAGGGAGGGGTCATGTTCCAGAAGTACGGTAAGGCGCTCGCCGCCGTCGCTGGTGCGGCGCTCACGATCGCGTACGGCGCCCTGTCCGGGGACCAGCGCATCGAACCGGACGAGGCGGTACAGATCGCCATCGCCGCCGCCACCGCTGTCGGCGTGTATCTGGTGCCGCTGGTGCCCGAGTACCGGTGGGCGAAGACGGCGGTCGCTGCTGTCCTCGCCGTGCTTCAGGTGCTCGCCACCGTCATCCTCGGTGGGTTGGACTCGAACGAGTGGATCGCGCTGCTGCTCGCCGCGCTGACCGTCCTCGGTGTCGGCATCACCCCGGCCGTGTCGGACAACGGGGTGGCCAACATCCAGCCGCGCACGGTCGACGGCGAGACGACCTGATGGCTGTCGTCATCCTGCTGCTGCTGGTCGCCGCCGCCGTCCTCGCCGTGGCGCACGCGTTCGGGGTTGGCGGACGAGTCAACCTCGGCTGGCTCGCCATCGCCTGCGTAATCGCGGCCGTGTGGACGCTCCCCGCTCTCACGGCCTTCTGACTCTCCCCTCACCACCCCCCGGGGGGAGGAAACCGGCGCCTGAAATCCTCGCTCCCCAGCCTGGTCGGCGCCCGCCGCCCCCACCTGCCTCGTGGCTTCCGATAGGGCCACCGGCAGGTGGGGGCGGTCTTTCTGTGTCTGGATAACCGGGAGTGGCTGTGGATGACTGCCTGATCATGCGGCGCGTGCGGTAGGCGTCAGGCAGCCTTGCCCACCTGGTACGTCGTCACGGCGCCGGTGAACAGGTCCGTCACGTCCTCGGCGTACGGCTCGATCTCCTCAACGATCCAGCCCTGGCCGGTCAGGAACTCGGCGTGGAAGGTGCAGACAGCGTGCGGCCGTTGCCAGCCGGGCTTGCGGGCCTTGTGGGTAGCGGTGCTGTCGATGTCACCGTGGTCGGTGCGGATGCACTGTGCCTGCTGCATGGTTGTCTCCGTCCGGTCTTGGTAGGAAGCGCGTTCCTGAATCTTGGCGAGGTGGGTGGGGCCGCGTCTCGTGTGTTAGGCGCTGCACCAACCGAGCATGGGATCGTGCTCGCCGGCCGGCCACCCGCAGAGTTCGCAGGTCTCGATGCCGCGCTCGTTGAGTTCAGTCTCGATGGCGACCAGCACGACGATCCAAGGTGCCCGCTGGTCAACGTCGTCGTTTGCGGCGTTTGCCAGGCCACTGCCGACCTTGTAGTCCCGAATCAACTCGTCGGTGGAGCGAGAGATCACCATCGTCCGCATGTCATCCCGCAACTGCTGGGCCGTCTTTGCCATCTCGGCTCTCCCCTTCACCATGTCCTGCTGACATGGACAACGTTACGCTTCCCCTCTAAAGCTTGTCAATACCAGCAGGACAACGTATTTTCGGTGCATGGACGGCTACCTCACCAGCGCGCAACTCGCCGACAAACTCGGCATAAAGCCCTCGTCGGTCCATCGGTACCGCACCCGGGGCGATGTGCCTGAGCCTGACGAGTACGTCGGTCGGACGCCGCTATGGAAGGAGACATCCATCGAGACGTGGCTCGCCGAGCGACCCGGCCAGGGGTGGCGGAAGGGCAAAACCAAGGACGCGTGACCTACGCCGCTACCAGGCGGTCAGGATCGATGCCGCGCTCGAACATCCACTGACCCAGCGCGCCGATGTCCCGGGGCTCCCGCTGCGGAGCCGACGCCACCCACGAATCCGACACCCGCCACACCAACACCCGGCCGTCGGGCCAGATCTCGATCCGCCACCGGCAGCGTTCGACGTCGTACGGGGTGAGCCAAACTCGCACCTGCCGGGGGTACCCGCCACGGCAGGGTTCAGGCCGCCCGCAGATCGAGCGGTGCGACCGGCCCGCCCGGATACGGCACCAGCTCGCCCGCCCGCGTCCGCTCAGCCCACACCAGCATCCGACACGACCCGTCCGGCCCGCACTGCGCACACCGCCCCGACCCAGACACCCTCGGCTGCGGCACATGCTGCGCGACGACCAGGTCCGCCCCGGTCGTCAACGCTGTCCACGACGTCACCGCCCACCCACCGCCCTCCACAGAGCCTCCACCGAGGCGAGCAGCACCACGCACGGCTCCGGGCAGTCCCGGCACCCGACACGATGCCCGGCAAGCCACACCATGCGGTCATCCACGCGCGGTTCGTCCGGCAGGATCCGTGCTACCCGGAGCAGCACATACTCACTCGGCATCCGGCCGGGAGCGTGAGACCACTCACCGGGGGCGAGGTAAAGCCACCAGCCGTCCAGCAGCTGCGGGTCCGGCACCACCGGTGACGACGGGGTGATGTGGGCGGGACGGCCTCGGTTCCCGCCCGGCTCGGTCGGGAAGCGCGGGGACCGGTTACGGCGCTGTTCGGCCGGCTGGTCGTCGGGCAGCGGGTCCGGGACGTGGGAGCCGTAGGCGCCGGTCATGCCGAGGTAGCTGGACGCGGGCACGGCCACATCCCCCGGGTCGGCCGGTTCGAATCCCCGTGCTAGCCACCGCCATCTACCCACGAGCACCTCCCGGGTGTGTGGTGCGTGGCGGCGCCGACGCTGGGGAGCGGTCCCCTGAGGCGCGAGAGGGGTACCGGCGCCGCCACGCAACTACGGGGCTGTAACAGTCCGCGCCCCCGGCAGCGAACCGCTACGCCATACGCCGGGGATTCCCCCACCGGCAATTCCACACTGTCACCCGCAGTCCAAGGTCACAAGTAGACGCATGGCTATTGGCCAGCAAAAAGGAAGATCCGGCGCCCGAAGACGCCGGACCTTCAAACGCGAAACGGATCAGATGTGGTCGAACTCGCCAGCCTTCGCCCCCGCGAGGAACACCGTCCACTCCCGCCGGTTGAACACCTGCACCGCAGCCACCGGCCCGGCCTTGCTGTCGGCGATAGCCACATCACCCGACCCGTCCTCGGCCGACGCCACAAACAGGCAGCCGTCACTCCCGCCCGACGTGGAACCCTTCACCCAACGACGAAACCGTGGATCACTCGTGTTGCTGAACTTGGACACGGCACAACCTCCTAGACCGAGGCGGCCAACTTGGCGGCCACCTCACCGATCAGGGCCGCACTGTCCGCGTCAGACAGGGCAGCCCCGCGCAGCCGCTCATGCAACTGCACATACCCGTCGACCTCGGCAGCGTCCGTGATCAGCAGATCGGTCGTTACCGTGTCGACGATGACGATCGTGGGATCGTCCCGGTCAGCGTACGAGTAGATCGTGTACGGAGATCGAGGTGCCGCGCCGATCCCGTTCGCCACCTGCGCATCCACCGGCAACACCTGGACACTCACATCGCGGCGCTTCGCCAGGTCAAGCAGGTGGTGAAGCTGGTCGAGCATGACCGGGGGTGGCACCGGCCAGCGCCGCACGGTCTGCTCCTCCAGGATCACCGCGTACCGCTCCTCCTCCGACACGACGCCGAAGATCTCCGCCTGACGTCGGAGCCGGCCGGCGACGACCGCATCCACATCTACGTCCTGCCCGTCGGTGCCGACCTGCGCCCGGTAGCGCGCGTAAGCCTCCGTCTGTACCGGGCCGGGCAGCAACGCCACGCCGTAGTCGAGGATCAGCTCTGTCCGATACTCGGCCATCGCGAACGCCCGCTGCCGGTTCCGCATCGGGTCGGGGCCGCCCATGAACGCGTACTCGGGCCGGTCCCACCAGCCGCCCTCGGCGCCATCCTCAGCGCACGCGTCGAGCACGTCCCACAGGTCACTGCCGCGCTCCACGTCAAGCGCCCGAACTGTTTTGCGCGCCAGCGTGAGATTCGTCTTCCGGGTCAGGTTCTCCGCCGGCTGCTCCAGGCGGCCAACCAGCGACTTGCTGACACCGGCCCGCTCCGCAAGCCCTGCGAGCGTGTAGCCCCGCTCGGCGCGAAGCCGGCCCAGTTCGCGGGCGAGGCGGATGCGTCTCGACAGAGGATTACCAGCCATGAAGTCCCCGTTTCCGATTGGAGATTCCCCCGTGGGCAACGCACATCGTACCGACGGGTACAGCCTGTGAGGTAGTGGTGCATTTACCGCTATCCTTGACGGCAGGACACGGCAATGTGAGGGGCCCCGGTACGCGTCTCCGGGGCCCCTCAAGCCTTCTTCGTACGCACGGGCAGCAGCTCGACCCGATCACGCTTCCTAGCCAGCGGCCCGGACCGGAGAGTCCGCAGGAACTCGTCGGCGCACGACACAACCTCCACGTCGCCGCACCACACCCGCACCCGCCAACCGGCCAGCCGCTCCCAGTCGGGTTCGACATCCCAGAACAGCAGCGCCATCTTCTCCGCCGCGAACCGCTCAGCCCACTCGTGTTGCTCCTGCGGGGCGCCGGGCACGGACAGGGTGCCGAACGTTTGTACCTCGCCTCGTCGGCCGTGGACCCGCCACTGCCAGACTGTCGCTCCCCCGTGACATGCGCTCACCTGCGACGCCGCCTCGGCCGGGTCACCCGACGCCACCAGCGGCGCACCCGCGCGTAGCCGATCGACCCCCACACGACGGCGAACGGCGCGCACGCGACAGCAGCAGCCGGGGCTATCCGCAGCTCGTCCCACAACAGCCACGACCCGCGCAGCCCGACAGCGAAGAACGCCAGCCAGAGCACAGCCAGGCCGGACACCCACCATCGGCGTCGATCCCACCACCGGGCCAGCCGGGACCGAGAAGCACGGGTCGGCGTCTGCGGCCCGCTGGCACGCCTCGGACGCGGAACCCGGTCCTTCGGCGGCGGCACCCAGCCCGGCTCACGCCGCTGCCGGTGCTCGACAGCACGCCAAATCTCGATCCGGTCCGGGTTGTCCGTATTGAACTCGTAGTTGTAGACCGGCCGCTGCGGCGCCTGACCGGGAGCAAGAGTCACACCGTGCTTGATGTAGTACTGCTCCCGGGCGTCGAGTTCAGCGTCAGTCCACCAACCCTCTTCGATCGTCCACGACCCGCCGACGATGGTGTCGGAGAACGGCTGGCAGTCGCGGTGCTGCTCCTCTCGCTGCTTCACCGTCTGCCGGGACTTGCCGACGTAGCCGACTACCACCTGACCGGCGATCGGCATCCCGTGGGCATCAACCGCCCAGCATGGGATGCCGTACACGGCGCCACGGCGACGCACATCGGGCGACGGCAACGACTTCGCGGGCCGGGTCGCACCTATCGCGCCCGGCCCGCGAACAGTGTTGGCGACCACCGGTCAGCCCTTGTGGGGATCCGTCATGCGCGGCCCGCGCGTGTACGGCTCCCGCTGGCCTGCCTGGAACAGAATCCCCACCTCGGGACGGGCATCGTCCTTCATCCAGCCATTGACGGTCTGGTAGGTGGTCGCATACCCCTCGGCCTCCAACTGCCTGTGTACTGCCGTCGGGCCGACCCCTGCCTCACCGGCGTCCCAGACGAGCTGCCGCATACGGATTCGGGGGATCGGCTTCCGCTTCCCAGCCGAGTCCGTCGCCGGGGCGCCATCCTTCAGCCACGACTCGACGACACTCCAGTCCGCCTGCGGCAGATCCTCCTCAACAGGGCCGGGATCCGGCAGCGGTTCCACCTCGGCCATCCGCTGCTGCGCCGCATCCAGGGCGTTCATCGCCTCACCCAGCGACGGACCCTGCACCCGAGGCGTTTCCCGCTCACCCGACGACGGCTGCCGGTCGGCGGTCGCCGAGACAGGCTGACGCTGCGCCGCGACCTTGGCTGCGGCGGGGAAGATGATGGACCGGGTGCGAGTCCACCGATCGGTGTACACGCCCGTGAACTTCCCCTGATCCTTGAACCCCTCCGGCGTACGCACGTCCAGAACCAACGTGTCACACCGGGCGATCGACGCGGCGTCGAGCTGGGGACGCCACGGAGCGACGGTGATCGAATCGGCGTCGATCCGGGCAGGCTCGATCCGCCACCCCTTGAACTTCTCCGGCGGGGCCGCATCCGACGACCAGACACCCGCACCCCGGACGCGCATCGACGACATGTCGAACCGCCCCGACCGCCACGTCCGGTCGAACAGGTACTGCAACTGCTCCTCATCCTGGACGCGCATCCCGACCCGCTCGCGGGACTGGGTGACCATCGCCCGGGGGATGTACGTCGAAGTCGCTTCGAGCGCGCAGGAAACAACCCGGACCCCGGCGCCACGGCCGGTGTCGGAGATCTGCCGCAGGTTCTCCGCCACACCGGGCGGGAGGCTGCCGAACTCGTCGACCACGATCACGATTTCGGGGACCTCCGGCGAAACCATGATCTTGTCCCAGTTGTTTTCGAACATCAACTGCTCGTAGTCGGCGGTCCGGTTCGCGACGATCGCCAACGCCGCCTCGGTCATCAGCAGCGCCTCTTCGGCGTTCGGCGCGATCCAGTCGATCGCCGGAGCCTCCACCCGCCCCTCATGCCACGCCCGAGCCCACGGACGCGGATACCGGCCGTTACCGGTCAGGTCGATCGCCCACACCAGCGCATCCGTGCACCGGACGAGCTGGCGGGTAAGCACGTTGAGCTGGTTCGACTTTCCGGAGTCGACCTGGCCGACCAACACCATGTTGTTGTAGCGGATGTTGACGGTCGCCTCGGTCCGATCCGACCGGATGCCGATGCTCAGCGGGTTCTCGATCGTCTCCTGGGTGCAGTCGTCCGGCAGGTGGTGGTCCTCCGCCATCGCATCGACGGTGCCGACCCGGATGTGCACCACCCGCCGGCCGACGTGCGGGTCGATGACCTCGACCGCGCAGCCTTCGGGTACGTCCATCGCTGTTGCGAGGGTCTTCTCGTACGGCTTGATGTCCTCGATCGTCGTACCGTCCGCCGGGAGGGTGATGTCGAGGGTGAAGCCGGTGTTCGGGTTCCAGAACTCGACACCTTCGACCTTCACCTCCCGCTTCGTCTGCCGGCGGATCTCCGTCTGCCACAGGGCGGCGATCCGGTCGTGCTCCGACGCCAACACCGCCGCCTGCGCCTCCAGTCGCAGCCGCTCCAGCTCGGCGGACACCTCCTGCTGCCGCTCCTCCTCCGCCTTCCGCTCCTCTCGCTGGAACGCGAGCCCGGTGAGCGCGGCGCCGATCGTTCCGACCAGCAGCGACGCCAACGCGGTCGTCGACCACGGGCCGGAGAACGGCTCCGCCGTCGCGGTCGCGAGCGCATACGTCGACCAGCCGCCGGCACCCATCCAGCACAGTGCCCGATACGCGAGCGCCTTCCCCGGCGCATCCTGCGCCAGCGAGGCAATCGTCGCCCCGGTCGCGGCGAACGTCCCGCCGACGAGTCCCCACAGCGGGTCCACACCGGCAAGATCGGCGACCATCGTCAGGCCGAGCGCCGACGCCGACGAGTTCACGACACCGGAGATCGGGCCGTGACCCGGCCCGAAACTCCAGTCGACTCGACGGGCAGCCATCACTGACCGCCCTGGTTCCGGGTCATGTCCCACATCTCCTCGCCGACTCGCGGGTTCCGCAGCCGGTCGAGTTCCTTCTCGTGGATTCGCTCGATCGTCGGGCCGATCGTCTCCGACGCGGTCACGACGGCGGCCTGCGCCTTCGCCATCGCGTCGTACATGTCCTTGATCGACTGGTGGAGTGGCTGATCCTCCGCACGCGCGTAGTAGATCCGCAGCGCCTTGGACAGGTTCTCCAGGATCGTCGGCAGCAGGTGCGCCTCAGCGGTCACCTGAAGCATGCCGTGCGGCACGGTGCGGCGGGCGGCGAGGAGGAAGTCGTCGGAAGCGACGAGCAGCGGGTGCTTCATGATGATCAGTCCTTCGGGTCGGTTGACGGGGGTCGGGGTGCTGCTGGGTGGGGTGGCGATGCGCGGAATCGGTGCGGGTGCCGGCTTCCGTTGCGGGTCTCCGACTGGCACGGCAGTCGCCGACCGGCGCACCTGCGTGTTGACGGCGGCGGCCTTCGACTTCGCCATCGCCTGAGCCAGTCGGGCGTCACGGCGGGCGTTGAGTCGCTGCCGGGCAGCCTCGCGACGCTTCCGCCCCCGGCGGGCATCCCACGCCACCTTCCCGGCCGCGAGACCAGCGGCCGCGAGGCCAGCAGTCGCGCGACGCAACGGGCCACGGTGCTTCGGCTTGTCACCGGTGACCGCCTTCCGCGCCGCAGCCCACGCCTGTCGCGGGGTCGGCCGCTTACCGTCCGCTGGGGTGGCGGTCGCGGACCGGATGGCATCCGACATGCGCGGCCCCGGCTCGCGACGGTTCGCGAGCTTCCGTCGGGCGGCGGCGACCTTGCTTCCGGTCAGCGGCGACTTCGACGACGAGCCCGGCTTTGACCCGGCACGCCGGAACCCGGCGGGCCCGCCATGCGATCCGCCGCCCGAGCTGCGCCCCTGGCCACCGAACAGGCCACCGCCACGACCCCGGCCGGACGCGCCGGCCCGGGGAGACGGTGACGGCTTACTGCCGGCCGGGCGCCCGCCACCGGCAGCACGGCCGGCGGTAGACGGACGACCCCCGCCGCTTGCGCGGTTGGCACTGCTGCGGCCCGGGGTGCCGGCACTCGACCGGCCCGCCCGAGGCAGCCCACCTGCTCGGCCACCCGACGACGACCGGCCGGGCGAACCGAACAGGCCCCCGCCACCCCCGCCACCTCCGGACTGGCGTGCCTGCTTCGCCGCCCGAGCACCACCCGCCTTCCGGCCAGCAGACGCCGCAGCAACAGCAGCAGCACCGGCAGCGCCAGCGGCGAGGACCATCCCGCCGCCAGCGGTGACAACGGTCGCCCCGCCGATCACGGCTGCGTTCAGGGCTCCGACAGCGACCGGGCGCACCGACACCGTCGGACGAGTAGCTGCCCGCGACTTGGCGGGCTTAGGTGCCGCCTGCTGCGGCGTGATCGTGGTGGTATCGGACATTCCCGGCCTCCCCTCCTTGGTTACTGGTTGTTGATGTCGCGGTTAGCGGTTAGCGCCGTCATCGGCGACAACCGAGGCGGATTCAGGGTCCACGCAGTGCAGCCCCCCCCTCTGACCTGGGGCGATATCCGCGATGACGGCGCCAACCGATATCGCCACGCCAACACGGACAGTCACCGACGTTCGCGGATGCGCTCGTAGAACGCGGCCAGGATCAGCAGTGCCACCACCCCGCCGAGGATCTGCGCCTGCCCGGTCCGGTCGGCGTACAGCCACGACCACAGGGCCAGCAGGCCGAAGACACCGGCGGTCCCGGCAAGCCCAGTCGACAGCGGCATCACCGCCGCGACCTGCCCGTTTGTCGGCTCCGGCTCGGTGGCCATGGCCACGGCGGTGCTGGTTCGCCGCACCAGGTCAGTCGTCATCGGTCCTCCTTCTTCGGCCCGGTCGGCATCGGGTCCGGCCACGGCCATCCGTACGTCACGTCCATCTCGTCCTCCTCGGGTTCTTCGGCTCATTCGGGTCGTCG
This sequence comes from Micromonospora sp. WMMD1102, assembly GCF_029626265.1. Classification (NCBI taxonomy): domain Bacteria; kingdom Bacillati; phylum Actinomycetota; class Actinomycetes; order Micromonosporales; family Micromonosporaceae; genus Micromonospora; species Micromonospora sp. WMMD1102. The sequence continues at coordinate 81,796 of NZ_JARUBN010000002.1, forward strand.
AGGACCCTTCGTTTCCACGTCTCGGCTTCCTGTCGGATCGCCTCGGCACTATCCGGTGAGGGCTGCGGCGAGGCCACGGCTGTCCTCCTTGTCGTCGTCGGAGAGGTCCCCACCGCTCGCCCCGCTGCCGCTCTCCGAACGCCGACCGGCGCCGTTCACCGACGGGCTCCCCGCCTCCCCGGTGAGGGCTCTCCGCCCGTTCCCCGCAGCGGCACTCCGGTGGTGCTCCGCGATCGCAGACTGGAGACGCTGGAGACGCTCCCCGCCCGCCCCGGTGATGTCCCGAATCTGCGGCTGCGACCACTGCCACTCCGGCTCCGGATGTGCGCGGAGAAGCGCCTGAAGTGCCTCTTCGTCGCTCATCCGGGGCCGGTTGGATGCCCCGCCGGTCTTGGCGGAGAGGCCACCCCGCTGTCCGGTGCGCCCCTTGCGGGCCTCCCCGTTGCGGTAGTCGGAGAGCTTCACCGTCGACATCTCTGCCCGGATCCGGGCGACCGTCTCCGCCGTCTCCGCCTGCAACCGGGCCACCGTCTCCGACAGTTCGGCCCGGTGCTTTTCCGACACCTCGGAGAGCGTGCCCCGGAGAGCCGCCGCAGTCCTCTCCGCCTCCTGCGCGGAGAGCCGAGCGGCAGTCGTCTCCGACCGGGCGGCGGAGAGCTGTTCGGCGATCACCGCCGCCTCCTGCCGCGCTTCGATCCACTGCCCTTCGAGCCGGTCGAGACGCGCCTGTGCCTGCGCCAGTTCGGTGCGGGCGGTCGTCACCTGACGGTCGGCGAGGCTCTCCGCCCGGTGCACCGTCTCCGTCGCCTGCTGTCGCAGCCGGGCCATCTCCGCCTCAACGGCGGTGCGGGTCTCCTCTGCCTGCCGGAGAGCCGCAGCGGCACGGTTCTCCGCCGCCGTCTTCTCCGCCACCGCCTGCCGCAGCCTCTCCGCCGTGTCGGTCCGCTGCTGCTTCTCCGTCTCGAAGTCGGCGACCACCTGAGCAAGCCGGGCAGACATCTCCGCCATCTCCTCGTCGCGGGCGGAGAGGACGTTGTCGAGTTGCTGCACCCGCGCCCACGGGGCGACCACCGACCACCACGGGGCAGGAAGGGTGCCCGTCTGCACGTTGACCTTGAAGCGGGCGATCCGCTTCGCACGCCGCACCATCTCCAGGTGCGCGACCGCGTGGCGCACCGACCCGTACCAGACGATCTGGTCATCGGTCGGGGTGGCCGGCAGCGGGCGCGGCGGGTGGTTCTGCCACGCCAGCCAGGCGCACAGGGTGTTCGGCAGGTACGTGACCCAACGGAGGCCGAACACCGGGGAGATCCGGGCGGTCTTCTTCTCCGTGTGGCTGCGGAACAGGTCCAACAGTTCGTGGAGGATCGCCATCGCACCGAGGGCCAGGAACGCGAGGTACATCGCGGCGAACGTGGACGCGATCGTGCGGTCGTACTCGTGCGAGAAGCCGATGGTCGCCGACACGGCGGTGGCGACCCACACAACCCGAGCCGCTCGGTTCGCGGACCGGCCGCCGCGCACAGCGGCGAACATGAGGACGGCGAATGCGATCGCCACGCCGTCGAGGGTGGCGGGGACGAGGTATTCCCAGCCACCGGTCCAGTTGAGGGTGTCGCGGCCCCAGCCGATCAGGTTCTTCGCCGAGCCGATGAGGACGCCGGCCCAGAGGATGACGGAGACGGCTACGGAGGCGTAGAAGAGGCCACCGAGCGGGTTGCTGCCGTCCTTGTTGGGGGTCGGGTTCGCGTTGCGCGCCTTGTTGAGTCGGTAGCGCATGACGAGGAGAGCGACGAAGAGGACCGCCGCCAGGGCGAGCCACACCAGCGCCGGAATGCTGTCCAACCAGCCGGCGAACTGGCCCCACATGCCCGGCTCGACCGGGGGTGTGACCGTGCCGACGGCCGGTGCCTCCCCGTCGTCGGGCCTGAACAGTGCGGACTCGTAGGTCACCGGCCGGCTCCTCTCTCTGGTCTGTGAGGTCTTCTCGGGTCGATCGACCATCACCGTCATCAGTGTGCCACACTGTTGGAGGTAATGGAGGTTCGGGGGGTAGCAGAGGTCTTGGAGGTTTCGTGAACGCTGGAGGGTGTGTCCCTCCGGCCCATGCCTCACCTGCCAGAAGGTCTGCCAGACTGTGGTGACCTTGGAGGTTTTAGAGGTGGGGGTTCTGGTGGGCGAGGGGCGTTGGCTGAGGATCGGCCAAGTGGCCGAGATCCTTGGCGTGCACACCAACACCGCACGGAACTACGCCGACACCGGCAAGTTCCGCCGGGTCCGCCGCCTTGCCGGCGGGGATCGGCGGATCTGGTCGGAAGACGTCGAGAGCTACCTCCGTGAGATGGAAGCGGAGCCTGAACGCGACCAAGGCGCCTCACCGCAGCAATAGCAAGCGAAGGCATCCCCGTTGGATTCGCCACCTCAAGCTGCACTGCGGCCCTGACCTCAGTTGAGGCGGGGCCGCTTTCGTCGTGCCGTCGGACCGACTTGGACGACTGGCTGCCGAGCGAGGGATTGAGCCGGGAGTAGCGGGGTCTACGCTGGACGTGGCGGGTTGCCGGACCCCTGGGTTCGGGGTACACCGGCCCGCACAGACAACGGCCCCGGCTTCGCGGTGAAGCCGGGGCCACTTGGTCTGTTCGTCAGGCGGCAGTGATGACGAGCACCGTGTTGGTCAGCCTGGCGAGTTCGATTGCGAGCAGCAACACGACCGGCCACCACGGACCTTGGTCGGGGGTCTGGTGTTGCCGACGACGCTTGTTGGGCATGAGTGCCTCCTTGGGGGCAGACGAAGGCGGCCCCGGACTGTCCGGGGCCGCCTTCGGTCGGTTCTGTGTCGCACCGGTTGGGGGTGCGACCTATAGGCAGTGGTCCTCACCTCTGCGCCCCACGGGTCAGGCGACATAAGGGTGCAATTTGGATGTCCGCTATACCCGTGTTGACATCTTTGATGAGCATTGGCCATCCGAATTGCCACCTGACGCCTTGATTTCAGCAGCGTCAGATCGTCCCGACATCTGAGCAAACGGCCCCGGCTCCGTGATGGAGCCGGGGCCGCGCTGGTGTTGCGGGCCTAGAGGTACGGCTTGGCGGCCAGGGCGGCGGCGAGCGTGTCGTACACGCCCTCCGGCACGTCAACCCCGAGACGGACGAGCATGGTCACGCTGGTGTGGTCCTCCTCGTCGCCGTTGTAGATGCCCACCCGCGTGTGATGGACGACGTGCGACTCGTCCACGGCGCCCTTGTGCGTCTCGTAGTGGACGTTGCCCGGGTCGGTGTCCCAGTCGTAGTCCGGGTCGTCGCCGCGATAGGAGACGGCTACGGGCAGGTAGACGGGTGTGCCGGCGGCGAGGGTGTCGGCCAGTTCGGTGCGGTCGCCGATCCGGCCCCACATCGGGTCGTCGTCGCCGGTGTCGACTCCACCGACCGGTGGGGTGTCGGTGCCGGCCCACTCGTACCATCGCAGTTTGCCGACGTCGGGCCGGTCGAGCAGGTCGAGGGTGTTCGTCACTGCCCGATGGCCTCGCGCCCGTCGTCGGTCAGGGTGTAGTGCCGCACCATGCCGTAGGTGGTGTGGGGCGGCTGGCGTCGCACCAGCCCCGCCTTCTCCAGGTCGGCGACGATGCCGGTCACCTTCCGCTTCGGCGCGTCGGATTCCTTCAGCCACACGTCGGCGTCGGCCCAGGACTGGCGGATGGTTTTGAGGGCGTAGACCTCGATGTCGGTGGAGGCGATGGCGTGGAGGATCGCCGCGCGGGTGGGGGTGATCTGGATGCTGGTCATCGTGGTCTCCTCTGGTCTGCGTTGACTCTAGATTAGCGGGTACCCACTAGTAGTGCAAGTGCCTACCCGCTAAGATGTTGTCCATGAACCCAGACCCGCTCGCCCCCCTCGACAAACTCCGGGCCGAACTCGCCCGACAAACCACCCCCGTCGACCGTGCTCGCGTCTGGGGACTCATCCTCGACGCCTGGCCCGACCTGCACCGCGCTATCGCCGACGCCCGCGCAGCCGACGTACGGGCTGCCCGCCAGACAATGAAGGACACCGAGATCGCGGAACGGCTCGGCAAACACTTCACCACCGTGTCCCGGATCGCCCGGGAAGCCGGCCGGGCGCCGAAGACATAACGATCACCGGTAACCGCCACCGGTAGAGGTCAGGGAACGATCCGCTTGCCGTAGTCAGTGGCAGGGTCGTACCGGCCTTCGAGGTAGTCGACGAACCGGTGGGCGTGCCCACCCCGGTCCTTGGTCGTCTTCGCCGCGTACGGCCCGTCCTCGTGGGCGGCCACGTACTCGTCGGCAAGCCTGCGTAGCTGGGCGATCTGGTCGGCGGGAAGTTTCGGGGTCGGCATGGCGGTCTCCTCCGGGTTGAGATGTGCGGCGCCCATCATGCACCCGGCGGCGTGGGCTGAGAGTCAATTCACTGACGCCCGGTTCGCCTTGCGGTCCACCTGGCCGAGGCGGTATCGGGTGTCAGCCGTCGGTGCCGGCGATGACGGCCAGGAGTTCGTCTGCCCGGGTGTAGAACGGCACCCGCGCCCCGTCGTCGAGCGTGAACGAGTCCCACCGGTCCGGGCTGCCGGCGTCAGCAGTCCACAGGTGTCGGGCTAGGTTGTCACGCTGCTGCTGCCGGTCTGGCCCGTAGTCGAAGGCGACCACCCGCTCGTCACAGACGCCGTCGTCGTTCCATGCCCGGATGACGAGCTGGTCACCACGGGCCGGGCCGTCTCCGGGGAGCCCGCCGACGATCTCGATCAGGGTCATGCGGCGTCGCCGCTTCCACCTGTCGACGGCGTCCTTGCCTGCGTGGTACCGCTTCCACGCTTCGGCTTCGGTGGTGTTGCCCTCGGAGGCGTAGGCGGAGAAGCCGAACCCGGCGAGGAGGCCGGGACGCAGGTGGACGCCGAAGTGGTGGAACTCGTCCGGCTTGACGCCTTCGACGATGTCGCCGCCTCGGGCCTGCGTGTCGAGGGTGAGGCCGGCGGTGACCTCGGGTGGCTGGTCGAGATAGGTGTACCGCTGGGTGACGGTCATTCGCCGGCCGTGGGCGAGTAGGTTCCGAACGCGGGCGGTCAGGTGCGGCATGGTGTCGAGGGCCGCCATCGCGGTCACCTCCCGCTGGCGCAGGATCCGCTCCGGGCTAACCACGGTCGCCCTCCGCGAGGATCGCGTCGATCAGCCGGTCCGCCGCGTCCCGCTTGGCGTCACGCTTCCGGAACTCGTCCATCTGCTGATCGGTGAACCGGCCGAACTTCTGGGTGCGCCACGGCCGGTCGGGGTGGTCAGTCTTGGTGAAGGTGATGTTGTTGTGCCGGATCGTCGCTCCGATCGGCATGTCGGCGGCGGGCTCGAAGGTGGCGGCCTGCTCAGGCACGGTCGAACTCCCGCCTGCCCGCCTCGGCAATCGCCTTCGCGAGGCGGACGGCTTCGGCTCGCACTTCCGGGTCGTCGCTGTCTGCCATCTTGCCGAGCCTGTCGTAGAGCTTGCTGTGGATCTGGAAGTGCTGGTCGTCGTCGTCGAGCATGGTTGTCTCCTCAAGTAGTCGGGGTGTCGGCGGTCATCGCGACGTGCGTAATCCACGCCGTCCCGGTCGGCTGCCACGCCTCGGTGGTGTGCCATCCGTGCTCGGCCAGCGCCCGTTCGGCAGCCTCGGTCGGCTCCTCGCCGCGTTGTACGGGCACGGGCATGGACGCGAAGGTCTGGCCGTAGTTGGAGAGCCGGACAATGGCGCCGTGGACGGGGTGGGTGTTGAGTTTCGCGGAGATCACGGTCGGCGCTCCTCAGATCGTCGGGGTGTCGGCGGGCGGTGGGCTGCGACGGCCTTGTGTCCGTCGAGGGTCACGGTGCACCGGTTACCGCCACCCAACCTCGGCAGGGCGATCAGGCCGGCGGCAAGAAGCGGCTTCCACCAGTCCAGGTCGACGGCGTCGGACCGGTCGTGGGCGGTGCCGACGTACAACGGCACCGGCTGGTCGAGTCGGGCGCCGGTCGCCTCGTCGTAGTAGCGGACGGACGCGTACAAGGTCAGGTGACCGTCGGCCATGTCCCGGAGCCGCTTGTACTGTTGGTGGGTCAGGTTAGTCATGGTCATTGCCCCTTCGCGTCGAGTTCGGCGAGCACCCGCCGGCCGTGCTTGGTGATGTGCCGAGCCGACCCGCCATGCACGGCGGACCCCGGCGAGAAGACGCCCTTACGGACGAGCCCTTCGACAGCCTTCCGCTCCTTCGGCGACGTCCAAGCGCCGACGTGGATGAGTCCGTTGTTGGCGGCGGCTTCGCGGAGGAGTCGGGTTTCGGTCGGCGACAGGGTGACCGGGTTCGGGGCCAGCTTCGCGGTGTTCACGGTCACGCCTCCAACGCCTTGTCGGTGACCTCGAAGTACCGGTCGTGTCGACCGGCCGGCGGCGGGCAGGTCACCAACCCGGCCTCTTCCAGGCTGGTCAGTTCCGCCACAACATCGCTGCCGGCCTCGCGGACGTCGGTGCCGTGGTGCTGCCAGATGACGCCGCCGTGGTCGCGGAAAACCTCGCGTCGGACGGCGACAGCCAACGCGTACAGGGTGCTCGGGCTCCTCGGGATCCGGTCAACCATCGGGGTCACCTTTCGTTGCTGAGGAACTGGTCGGCGGGCGCATGCCACGGGCCGATGATCTGCGTGCCGTCTGGCAACACCCGCACCTCTTGGAATGCCGCGTAGGCGCGCACCGGGTGGCTACGGTCCGTCCGGCCGGACAGGGCCAACGACGCCGAGCCGAGGTTGATGTCGTCGGCGTCGCGGCGGGCTTCCGCCTCGTCGACAGCCGGGACGAAGGTGGTTTCGCCATCGGCGGCGACGTAGGCGATAGCCCAGTCGGTTCGCTGCGGGGGTTCGCCGAGGGCGTAGGCGATGGCGTCGGCGGCGGCACGGAAGGTGGCGGTCATCGCCATCACTCCTCGTTGTTCTCGTCGCAGCGGCAGTCGTCGGCCAGTTCGCCGCAGCAGTCTTGGTGACCACCACCAACAAACCCGGTACCGCCGCACGCCGCGCAGTCCCAACCGGGGCTGGACTCGCCGGTGCCGTCGCAGGGTCCGCAGTCGCCACGCTCGGCGGTCGAGATCAGGGTGTCGGGGTCGAAAGTCATCGGGGTCACGCCTCCTCGGGTACGAACCTGTACCGGTACGCTGCCGGCATCCTCAAACCGGCCGATCACGGCAGGAATCCCGCCCGGCTGCATGGCGACAACCCGGTCGCCGGGTCGGGTGAGCAGCGGCGTCACCCACACACCCGGCTTGTCGAACACGCCGGCTTCCGCCAGTGCGTCGAGGTCGTAGCCCATCGCCATCCGGAACTCGGAGTCCGACAGGCTGACACGACGGAAGCCGTGCTCGGCGAGAATGCGAATGGCTTCAGCTTTGGTGGTTGCGACAACGATGACGCCGGCTTGCCGGATGTGACTGGCGAGGCCGAGCGCGTCGCGGGTGGCGGCGTCGATGAAGCCGTTGCTGCCGAGGGTGTAGGTCTTCAGCTTCGCCATCGGGTTACGCTCCCTCGGCCACACGTCGGGCGTTGGCCATGTCGTCGTCGGTCTGCGGGGTGCCGCCGCCGTTGACGAGGCCGAAGATCTCCGCCTCCTCGCGCAGCGTCGCGACCTTCGCCTCGATGTACGGCAACTTCGCGTGCCGCTTGAACCACGTCTGTCCCGTCCGGGTCAGCCCCGTGTAGCGCACGTACGGGCCGTCGTCGGTGTCCTCGGTCGCGGCGACCATCTCCGGGTCGAACCACGACGCCGGCACCGCGAACTCTCCGGCGAACCAGGCGAGGGTGGTGCGGATCCGCTGCTGCCCGTCGATCACGGCGTCGCTGGCCGGCTCGTCGGAGCGGGGGTCGAACACGTCGGTGTCGGTCCACCAGCGGGAGCGGCGGACGTTGACGATGACGGCGGCGATCGGCACGCCGGTAAGCCAGGAGCGGACCAGGGCGATGTGCTGGTCGAGGTTCCAGACCGAACCGCGCTGGTATGGCAGGTCGAGGATCAGTTCGCCTTCGTTTGCGGCGATTACGTAGCCGTACGCCTCGCGGTTCATGGCGTGCATGTCGTAACTGACCAGCGGCTTTGAGGTCTGGCGGGTCATCATCTACTCCCATGACGATTTAGTGGCTATCCACATCCTAGCGCACCTGAGACTAAGTGGCTAGCCACATGGCATACTGATTTCATGACCGAGAAGCCCAAGACCACCGACCGCCACCGCAACCCCAGCATGGCCCTGCGACCCGATCCCGAGCTGCGCGAACGAGGGGCGAAGGTTCTCGACGACAACAACTGGAACATGACCGAGTTCTTCGAATCCTGCCTCGAAGTACTCCTCCAGAACCCCGACGCGATGCTGAAGCGGCTGGGCCAGGTTCGGCGGACCCGCAAGAAGGGGCGCCCGCCCAAGCCCAAAACCTGACCGCCGCGTCACACCTACTCGGACGACTCGTAGACCTGCTCGACGTCGGTTGCCTCGCGGATCACCGGGCCACGCCCCAGGTTCTCTTCCTGCTGCTCGATCGCGTCGATCGCGTCCAGCCCGGTAGCTGCCCGGACGACGCCGATCACCCGAAGTTCGGTGGGGATGGCGTAGGTAACCCGCCACAGCGGCAGTTCGTTCATCGCAGTCCTCCTCGGGCTGGTCGGGTCAGCGGGTGTAGGTAGCGGCGGCGTTCAAATGGTTGGCCAGCTCGACCGTCAAATCCCGGTCGCGGTTCTCCCACTCCCACTCCCGAAAGTCGGTGCGGAGTTCGTACGTCCAGTAGTCGGCGACCCGGCTGAGGAGTGTCATCCAGTCGCCGGCCCGCATGTCATCGGCGGCGACACGGAGCGCACCGATCAGAGACACGGGACCGCTGGTCGCGTTGTCGGCGATGCCCTGTCCGTGTCGGTGGTGGCCGCGCTCGCGAACGAGCGCGGCAGCCCGGCGAAAGACTGGGGCGAGGTTGATGTTCGTCTTCATGCGCTCCTCCTCGGACTGGTCGGCGTTGGGTTTGGTGCCCTCGGCCGGTTTCGATCCGGCACCTCACGGTCGTCGCCTCCCGGCGAGACAAGGACTGGCGGCTAGCTGACGACCCGGCCGCCGAGTTCCTTCACTGCGGCCAGCAGGTCGGCCTCCCGCTCGCGGGGCACCTCCACAACCACCGTCACCGTCGTCTGCTCCCCCCGCCACCGCTTCAGCAGTGTGAAGAAGTTCGGGGAGCCGTCGCGCAGGTCCCGAGCAGTGATCCAGGTCGTGGGGCTCGGCTCGCGCGGACCCATCACCTGCCACTCCAGCGTCAGATACTCGATGGTGATCGGCTCGCTGTCGTCGCCGTCCCACCACTGGTCGGGAATGTCCGTCTCCTCGATGCACCAGTCGTTGCCGAGGACTTCATCCCAGAAGCGGTTGAACTCATCTCGGGTAATCGTCACCTTGGGCATCTCGGTCTCCTCGCTTCTTGGGCTGGTTGGGTCTCTGGGAGCGGATCGCCGGGGATTCGAACCCCGCTGGTGCGCCTACACGATCCGAGGTCGGGCACCCCGAAGGGTGCGGATGGTCAGTCCTGGCTTTCCAACTCGGCGCGCAACGCCTGGTACGCCTTGTTCGCCTCGGCCTCCGTACCGTGGTCAACCTCCTCCAGTACGTCACCGGTCGCGAGATCCACGATGGCGACCTTGGTTCCTGCGATGTCGGCGGCGAGCCTTTGCGGCAGGTACATGTCAGTTCTCCGATCGTCGGTCAGTACGAGCTGCGGTTGCTGTGCGCGTCCAAGCACCGCTGGCAGTTGATCGCGCTCGTCACCTCGTCGAACACCACGTCCTGCGCGTCGTCGGCCCGCACCTCGTGCATCATCGCGCCGCAGTAGGTGGCGAAGTCCCCCGCCAAGGCGAGGTGCACCACGTGCAGCGGGGAGCACACGTCGCAGATGCCGGAAGTCCGGCCGGGCTGGACGTTGGGGCCGAACTCGGCGCAGCAGTCACCGCAGTAGGTGGCCTTCTTCGTGCGGGCCATGGTCAGTGCTCCTGTCCGTTGTGAAAGTGGCCTTCGCCGACCATCCGCTGACCCTCGGCCCGCAGCCGACCCAGCAACGCCCGCTCGTCGGCCGACGGCTCGTGCGGCATCTGCTGCGTGTCGGCGACCTCCCGGCCGACGGCGTACAGGGACAGCTCGTACCAGACCCCGGCGTCGTCACCGGCGGCCCACGACAGGGCGATGTTGGCGCCGTCGAGGTATTCGGCGTCGCACAGGTCCGTGTCGCAGTCTTCGGCGTCGCAGTCGACGGCGTGGAGGATCAGGGCGTTGATCGTCTCGGCGGGGGTGGGGATGGAGCGGAATTCGAGGATGCCCTGGGGGGTGCCGTACAGGTAGCGGGCGGCTCCGGCGTTGTGGCGGGTCTCCTGCATCTTGTCCTCCCTCGAATCTCTGTCTCCGTTGTATGTACAGCTTAAGCCACGCCAATCCACCAGTCAACAACTAGGACAGAGTTTTAGAGGCTAGCCCTGACCAGCAGACTTACGCGGCCGACCACCCACACCCGACCGATCCTGCTGCCGCGCAAACCACTCCCGGATCTCCTCGGCCCGCGACAGATTCCACCACGGCCACTTCCCGTTCACCCCGTCCGGCTCCGGAAACGGATCCGACTCGTACGGGCCACCCGACTTCGACCGCTGCCGGTACCGAGACACCGTCGCCGCCTGCACACCACCCAACGCGGCCACAGCCTTCGTGTCCATGAACGGCGCCTCACCCACAGGATCCTCCGAAACTCGGTCCACACAACTTGCCGGACCATACGCTACCGAAGCACCCACACCAATCACCCCGCCTTCGCCGCAGACGCAGCCACCCCGCGCACCAGCTCGCGCAGCGACTCCCACGTCACGAGCGGAGCGCCGGGAATCTGCGGACAACCGTCCGGGGCGACCATCTCCCCCTCGTCCAGCAGATCCAATGCCCGACCGAAGTCGCCCGCGTGGAACGCCTCGCTGGCCTGACGTTCGAAGTCCCGCCCAACCTGCCGACGGGCTTCCTGTCGCTCCTCCATCTCACGTTCGGTGAACGAGGTCGCCAGCACCTCCGGGTGCTCGCCGAGGTAGGCGTACACCCAGTCGCACAGCTCGCGCCAGTCCCAGCCGCGTCGATCACCCAGGCCGGACAGCGGACCCTCGGTCACGTAGCGGGCCACCGACGACGCGCTGCCGCCGATCATCGGATGGGCGTACAGCCGGCCGGCGTGGTCCTCGATGATGTGCGTGACCCGGACCAGGTCAACGGGGTCGATGTCCATGTCACTCTCCACGGGCTCGGGCGACATCCGCCTCGGCGGCGATCGGCGTCAACGTGTCCAAGCACAGGGCTGCGACGGCCGAGGTCACGGACCGCTGCACGGAGGCCGCCGTACTTGAGTAGCTGCCGCTTTCGACGCCAACCGAGCCGGCCCGACTACGGAGCGACACGGCGAGCTGTTCTAGTTCGTCGGCGGCCCGCTCGATGTGCCGTCGCAGCGTTTCGGCCGCGTACCCCTCGACGGTGGACGGGATCGGGTTACTCACGGCGTGCCTCCTGACGGGTTCAGAGTCTTCTCTACAGCGGACCCGCGCGACACCGGTCAGGACCACATCACGACCGCGTTCCGCTCTCGCGCCCAGGATGCGATCTCGTGCAGTTGGGTGAGCCGTTCGGCGAGGTAGCCGGGGCGTCGTCCGCAGTCGATCCAGTTGGTGCCCTCGATCCGGGCCGGCAGCCCTCGGGTGTCGTCGGTGGCGACGTCGGAGAGTGCCTGGGCGAGCAGTACGCGGCCGAGGAAGTCCTCGGCGGCGAGTTCCCCGCATCCGTCGTTGGTGAGGCCGAGCAGGTCGAGGACCTGGGCCGCGTTCCCGTTGGCCATGTTGACCGTGGGGCCGCCGACGGTGGCGGGGGCGAAGGTGATGGACATGGGGGCCTCCCTGGGTTGGGTTGGGTGGTGCTCGCGTTCCCTTAGCGCCCGTTGGCGTTGGGGAGGCCCCTTGTCCCGCTCGCGCGGGTCCGCTGTTGAGTTAGAAACTTGGTGCGTGTTGTATGTACAGCTTAACGACTACCCGGGGGGCGGTCAACAACATAGACAGAGTTTCTGTCAGTCTCCTCGAACCGCAGCCCACGCCACGGTCATCGACCCGCCATCCCGATACACCTCGAACTCCCCCGCAGCCCGGTCGACAGCAGTCACCCACCACCCCGGCCCGTAGTCGACGACGATTACGCTCACCGCCTCACGCCGGTCGAACCGGTCGGCTACCTGCTCGGCGAACTCGTTGCGGCGATTGCGGCGCCGGTTCCGGTGCACGGTCAGCGGGCGCTCTACGGTCGCGGTCATCGGGTCTCCTCGCGGGTTTCGGGCGGGCACTCGTCGGGGCAGTCACCACGCTCACGGTCGGTGCCGCACGGCTGGTGGATGGTCGGGATCGGCTCGTACGTGACCGGGCGACGCCGGGGGTAGCCGTAGGTGGCCACCCCCGACCGCATCTCACCGCCGGTCACTGGCGGGGCAGATAGCGAGGGTCGACGATCGCGCCGACATCCGTCCGCTGGGCGACGGGGCGCGTCTCACGGCGTACCGCCGCGCGGATGAGTTTCGCGCAGCGGACGCAACGGCCACAGGAGCACGACGCCTGCCCGTTAGCATTGGCCATGCTGACCTCCTTCGGGGGGTTGGTGGTGAGGGCAGCCGGTGGCTTTCCAGGGCTTGATCGGCTGCCCTCGCGCTGGTTGGGGTGATCGGCTTCCGTGCCGGTCCCGCAGCGCTCGACCCCCTTCGAGGTCGAGCGCCACGGCGGACCGTGACGGTCAGAAGATTGACGTCAGTCCGGCGGCGACCACACCAAGCAGCAGTGCGGTACGCAGCAGGTCGACAGCGGCCCGCTGCCGGCGGTACTTCGCATCGGCGAGCCGGGACAGTGCCCGCAGCGTTTCCGTCCGCGAGCCGTCCCGCACCATCCGGTCGATGTCGTCGTCGGTGGCGGTGGCGTAGCCGACCAGGCCGTGCCCGCCGTTCAGGTTCGGTCGGGCCGAGCCGAGGAGGATCCAGCCGGCGGCGACGGTGGCAACCAGCGCGGCGACGAGCAGCACCACACACAGCGGCGGCTGGTCACGTCCGAGGAGGGTCACCCCGCCGGCCAGGGCGGCGGTGACGACGGCGAGGAGCAGGCCGGCTTTCGTGTCGACGCGGCCGAGTTCGGCCCGCACGGCGCCGATCTCCTCCCCGATCCGGTCGCCGGTCACGACGACCCGCCGTCGAGGAGTTCCATCAGCAGCGGCACGTGCGCGGCGAACACCTGGCCGCCATACTCGCCGGTCAGATGCCACACCAGATCGGCGTACAAGTCGGCCGGCACCCACACGGCCCGGCGAACCTCGCCCGGTTGCGGGATCAGACACGGGAACCAGCCCGGCCGGTAGACGCCCAGCCGCACGCGTGTCGGCACGCTCACCATCCACGCCTCGTCGCTGCACCTCGGGTCCGGCATGTACCGGGCCGGTAGCGTCGTCCAGTCTGCGTCGATGGCGAGCAGGCCGGTCTCCTCCAGCAGTTCGCGGCGGGCGGCCGTCTCCGGGTCCTCGCCCGGGTCGACGTACCCGCCGGGGACCGCCCACCCGGAGGTCCCGTCGCCGCCGGCACGTTCGATCATCAGTAGCCACCGGCCGCCGTGGGTGTCGGTCAGCGTCACGACCGCATCGGCGCACACCTGCTCACCCCAATGGCCGAGCCGGTTCCGCCCGTACCGAACCTTCGTTGGGGCGTGCGGGTTGACCGGCCGCCCGTCAACCACCTGGAACGGGATCAGCGCGGCAGCTTGCCGGGCGGTCCAGTCGATTCGGGCCGGGTTGGTTTCCGGGTCGGCCCACGACTCGCCACGGGCAGCAGCGGCCAGCACCTTCGGATCGGTGTAGGTGACATCGTCGGTCACCGTCCACCGCCGATGACGGGGCCGGGCGGGCAGGCGGGGCTGCCGTCGCCGTGTTGTCGCTCCGGCTGGTCGCCCCACGGACGTCCACCGCGCGGCGGCGGGGCGAGCCGGGTCGCCTTGTCACAGTCGGGGCACCGGCAGGTGTGTGTGGCGACACACAACGCGCTCGGGATGTAGTCGGGACCTGACCGCCTGCGGTCAAACACGACTACCGCCGGCCCTGCTTCTGCTTGTTCCGCAGCTCGTCGGCGACCGGGACGACCTTCGACGGCGACAGGTCGCCAAGCTGCCGACCGATCCCGCTGTCCTTGTCCTTGTTGTTCTGCGCCATGACGTCTCCTTCAGGGAGTGGTTGGGGGTGGACCGTCCGGCCCCCTGCCCCGGCACGACACGGATTTGCGCCGGAGAGGGATCGGACGGGGCTACCGCCGTCGGGTGAGGAGTCGCCGCAGCGGACCCTCTGTGATCGTCTGGGTGGTCCACTCGTCGTAGCCGCGCAGATGGCGAGGCAACGTCGTCTCCACCACCTCGACCCGGCCGTCCTTGCCGATCCGGTGCCCGTACTCGCGCTTCGCCACTACACGCCCTCGCTCTTCCACCAGGCGACCAGCGCCGCCCGGCCGTCGTCGCTGATCGGCTCCGGCAGCGTCCGACCCGCAGCCGTCCACCAGCCGGTCAGCGTCGCGAAGTCGTCTTCGGTGATCGCCTTGTGGTCGCGGAGCGCGACCGCCATCAGCACCTCGGACGGGCCGAGCCCGATCCGCATCCGTACCGCCTCCACCCACGGGTCGATGTCGGTGATGCCGGCGCACGACGACGAGGATCCGATCGGGTGCTCCTCGTACGCCTCTTCGGCGCGGTCGGCCGCGTCCTGGTGCCGGTCGGGGTCGGCGTTGTAGGCGTCGCGGTAGTGGTTGTTGAGCTGCTCCTGGTCGGCGACCGAGCGCCGTTTGATCTGGTCGAGGATGTTGTGGATCGCGGGTCCGAACTCGGCGGGCGGGGCAACGCCCAACCACGCGTAGTAGTTGAACGGGTCGATGTCCTCGTACGGGTCGACCTGCTCGTCGTCGTCGAGGAGTGTGTCGGTCATGGCTGTCTCCTGAGGGTTGATTGCCTGTGGTGACCCTGCGCGGGCCGGGAGTGCAACGCCCGGCCCGGCAGGCTCGCCGACAGACCGGTCAGTCCTCGAACCGCCGCCAACCGGTGATCGTCACCGAGTAGCCGGGGTGGTTCTCGTCCCTGATCGTCTTGGTGATCGCGCTGATGTCGTCGCCGGCGCGGATCGGTGGGCACGTCATGTCGGACCAGCCGTAACCGAGTCCGTCGCGCGTGGCGTAGACGTAGGTAACGAAGTAGCGGATGCGCTGTTCGGTCACCGGACGCTCGCCCACGACTCGTTGATCGCGGCCCGGCGGGCGTTGCCCCGGTTCGGACGGACCCGGATAGTGGCCCGGTCCTCGCCGTAGCCGACGGTGCGGGTGGAGCGGATCTCGCGGGGCAGGTGACCGTTCGTGGCGCTCGCGTACATGACAGTTCTCCTCATATCGGGGCGAATCATCGAACTCTGGATAGACCTCCGGCCAGGCGGCCGGGGTTTGCTGCTGAAAGGTGGGTCAGAAAAGAGAGATCAGAACGGTGTCGGTTAGCGGATCGAACGCCTCACCGGCCTGCCACGGGTCCACCGGCACGGCCAGACGCTCCACCCCCGACCGGTGCAGGCCCACATACCGGGCGGGCCGGCGGAACAGGCGACTCACCGGACACCCCCGACCAGCGCGGCCCGGCGCAGCAACTCGGCCTCGTCGGCGTGCCGGACAGCATCCGCGAGCGGAGACGACGGCAACGCCGCATCCTCAGCCAGCGCACGAGCGAACGCATCCTCGGACATGCCCTCGATCGCGGCGACGTGCGCGGCCTCGAACTTGGCAACCTCCACCGCGTTCACCGCCGCTCACCCGCCTTCGGGTCGTTCACCGGCACCCCGGCCGGCATGCTCGTCGGCCAGCGACGAACAGGCTGGCTGGTGTTCAGCTTCGTCCACGACGGCTTCCCGGCAGGCTTCGCGTTCATCGGGTCACCGCCTTGAGCGCGCCGTCCACGAACGCCAACGCCTCCGTCGACTCGTAACCGCCCGGGACCGTCAGCCGCAGCCGGCGCAGTGTGCCCGGCCCGACCGGCTCGCCCCCGACCGCTACCGACGCCCGGTGCAGTTCCCGCACGATGCGGACGTACCGGTGTTCGTTGGCCGGGTCGATCTTCACGTCCGGGTCAACGCGCACGGTCTTGAGTTCGTCGATGTACACCCGGCCGGCGGCCACGTCTGCGAGGACTCGAAGCGTGAAGGTGTCCACGTCAGACCACCTCCTGCTCGTCCAGCGAGGGGTGAATGTCGGGAGTCATGCCAGCCCCCCCGACTTGCTGTGCCGCTGACCGGCGGCGGCTGCCGCCTGGGACGCGAGCCGGTAAAGGTCGTCGAGTTGCGCCATCGACATCGGGCCGGCGTAGGCGCGGACCGGACCGGTCTTCACCTTCCCGGCGTCGTCGGTCCGGTCGACCCGGCGCATCGTCACCTCGTGCCCGGACACAATCCCGAACAGGTGCTCGTGGGTAACGGACCCGTCGTCGTTGATGGTGTGCCGCTCCGGCTGGCACCACGGCGGGCAGGCGACCTGCGCGTCGGCCTGCGACATAACCTCGGTCTGCTCCACGGTCACACCTCCCCGACCGGCTCGAAGTAGCCGAGGAGAATCACCGGCGCGACCCGTCCGGACGGCATCCGACAGCTCGTGAACAGGCCGCCGTGCTCGACGAACACGACCTCCACCAGCAGGTCCGGCCGGGTCAGGCACCGCCACCGCTGCCCCACGGCAGGGCGGGGTACGTCGATCGGGCGGACATCGTCCGGGCCGACTGTGATTCGACCGATGGTCCCGGCTGTGAACACGTCAATCCAGGGGTGCCCGTCCACATCACGGACGGCGGTGACCTCGCCGGGGTTCTCTACCCCCCGGTGGTCGGTGGCGAAAACGAGGTCGCCGACAGTGGGCAGGTACGTCATGGTCACGCCACCTCCCGGCCCTTGCCGTAGGCGTAGTTCGCCGCCGCACCCCAAACCGCGTCCCACATGCCGCCACGCTTCAGCGGGCGCTGGAAGACGTCGAGCATCGCCGCCCGGAACTCCGGGTCGGCGTTCGGCCGGCGGGTCGGGGAGAACACGTCGAACGAGCCGGAGATCACGTCAAGGTCGGCGCGTGTTTTCGGGTCCGTCGTCGGGTCGGTCAGGGCCACGGACACCCAGCGGGCGTAGCCTTCCAGTTCGATGTCGAGCGGGCTACGGTCGTCGGGCTCCGGGAAGGCGAGGGCGGTCGTCGTCATCGGGCCACCCCCGTCCGGGCGGCCCGCTCGGCGCGGTCCCGCTCCATGCCGGCCCGGAACTCGTCCCGGAACTCCTTGAACGTGCGCGGGTGGGGGATCTCGGCCGCCACCTCGGCGAGCGCCGTGCCGACCTGTGCGGTCAGCGCGTTCAGCGTCTCCTCCGAGATCGGGTCGACCAGGTCCAGCAGGGCGTTCAGGTGCTCGACCCGGGCCCGGGACGGCCCGTCGGTACGGCGCTGCATCCGGTGCAGCTCGGCCGTCAGAGTCTCGTTCAGGTCGGCCCGGATCTCCTCCGGCGACTTGAACGCCTCCCCACCGGTCGCGATGACCTCACGGGCAAGGATCGCCGTGGCCTGGTCCGGGGTGGTGAAGGACAGCTCGTCGTGCCGGTACGCGGTGGTGCCGGCGTAGGTGTTGATCGCGAAGCCGCCCTCGACGGTACGGCTCGACTGGATGGACAGCGCGCCGTGCCTCGTAGTGAGGGGCGCGGGCAGCGTGGAGGTAGAGTCCACAGCAAGATTCCCTTCGGGGGATCCGTGGGCCCCTGCACCGGTCGTCCGACCAAAGAAGTCCGGTGCGGGGGTTTCTTCGTTGCTGTGGTTAACCTTGCCCGACTGTCATATGAAAGTCAAGGCTTCATACGTCACGGCGCAGGGAACTTGTAGACAACCTCGTACGCCTCAGCGTCGAGCACCATCCGGTTCACCTCGACGCATCGCTCCCCCGACCAGGCCAGACGCGTGATCTCCAGAACCATCGCGCCAACGCTGCGTAGCTCCAGACCTTCCACCTCG
Organism: Micromonospora sp. WMMD1102; assembly: GCF_029626265.1. Lineage (NCBI taxonomy): Bacteria > Bacillati > Actinomycetota > Actinomycetes > Micromonosporales > Micromonosporaceae > Micromonospora > Micromonospora sp. WMMD1102. The sequence continues at coordinate 99,912 of NZ_JARUBN010000002.1, forward strand.
GTAGGCCGAGGCGCCCGACCGATTAGACGCTCCTCATAGCGGGTCGGCTCGTAGCCCAGTTCGGCCAGTACGCCATGAATGCCACCAGGGCCCGGACTAGAGTGCTCAATTCGGGTGCCGCGCGTAAGGTCGGTTGGTAGGTACGACACCGAGAGCTGCACAAACCGGCCGTCGACCTTGAAGCGACGAAGCCGGGATAGCACCACCGTGCCGGGCTCCACGCCCAGGGCTTCGGCAACGTCTGGCGGAGGTACAACGTCGGCCACGAGCGGATTTACGGCACGCCAGCGATCGCCAGTGTCGTGATCCTGGATCATCTTGCCCTGTGCTCGAAGCTTCGGGTCGAGCCGATCCGGTGAGACACGCCTAATCCGCGCGAACTGCTTCGCCACGTAGAAGCCAGACCCTCGGCGCGACATGACCCAGCCCTCGCCACGAAGGATCGACAAGGCGTGCTCCGTCGCGCCCCGGCCGATTCCGTGCTCTTCGGCCAGCTTGGCGATCGACGGCAGCTTGGTGCCCTCCCGGAGGGCACCGGACTGGATGTCCTCGCGCATCTTGTCGGCGAGCCTGCGCGCCGCCGGGTCCGGCTCCGTCACCTAACACCCCCAACTGTCATCTGACAGTTGGCAGGCTACTTCACTCAGAAGTAGTCAACCGCAGGTGTAGCGATAGCGCCTGACCTGCTGGTATAGCAAGATCGCTCCGTCATACGTCAGATTGACTTTCATATGACGATCCGGCATGATCTAGGTATGGACTTTGACCGCATCGTGCTACTCGCGGACGCCCGGAAGCGGGTTCGCGACGGCAAGACCGCCCGAGACATCCGCGTCCAAGCCGGCGTGACCATGGAAGACATGGCGTACGCACTCGGCGTCACCCAATCAACCATCAGCAGATGGGAGGGCGGCTCCCGGCAACCGCGCGGCGACGCAGCGATCCGGTGGGCTCAACTTCTCACCGAGCTGGACCGTCTCAACCAGTCCGTTGCCGCCGCCTGACATGAACAGGTCGGGCCGGGCAGGTGCGTCAACACCTGAAGCCCCGGCCCTTGATCGGGAGGTCCCCCGACCCGTGCCCAATCGTAATTCGCGCCCCCGCCAGAACAGGTGTGCGGTTCCTGCGCCTGCCGACCACCTCACTGCCGGCATAACGCTCAACGCCGTCGGCTCCATCGCCAACGGCCAGCAGACATACACCCGAGACCAGGTCTCCTACCTGGTCTCGCTCGCCTACGAGACTGGCCGAACCCACGGCGCCACCGAGGACATGGCCGAAGTCGTCGCCTGCTGGGCCGAGTTCGCCGAGCCACGGGCGACCCGACAGCAGCGCACCGCCGCCCGGCTCGCCGAGATGAAAGCTGGGCACGAGCGCGAGCAACGTAGGCCACCCAACCAGTGGATGCGACGGGTCTACGACGACATGGAGTGGCCCGAGGTCGCTGTGCCCGGCGCCGTCGACCTGAACACCCTCAACGGAACCTGGCCGGCCCTCGCGCCCCGCGAAGCGCCTTCGGCTAGCAGCAACGGCCGCAACTCTGGCCGTCGCCACCTGCGGGTGGTGGCATGACCGTCACCCCCTACCGTCAAGACTGGTCGGACATCTTCGGCGACGAACCGCAGTCAGATGGCGAACCACGGCGGATCATCGTCCCCACCGTCTCCACCGCTGGTCGCGGTGCTGGCGCGACTCCGTTCACCGCTGGCGCCGGTTACGCGCGGCGGTTCCCGATCGACGCACTCCCGCCCGACATGCGGTCGTACGCCCGAGATCTAGCCATTCGCAAGCAGGTTCCGGTTGACCTGCCGGCGTTGACCATGCTCGGCATCCTCGGCTCCGTCGCCGGACCCCGGGTCACGATCCGCCGGGATCTCGACTGGCGGCAGCCAACGAACCTGTACACCCTCTGCGCGCTTCCCTCCGGCGCCGGAAAGTCGCCGACAGTAGATGAGCTGCGACGCGGGTTATGGAAGGCACAGAAGGCACTTTCGGAGGCACACGAACTTGACGTGGCGGCGAAGATCGTAGAACTGACCCGCCAGGTCGAGGAGATGCGCACCAAGGCCAACGACATCAGCACCCTGCCCGACGAGCGGGACCTACTCCGCACACAGGCCAAGGCACTGGAGAAGCAGGCCGACGAACTGGCATCCGAACCGCCGCCGTCGCCCGAACTGGTCTTCGACGGCGACACCACACCGGAGGCGTTGGCCGGCTCGATGGCGTTGAACAACGGGGCAGCGGCAGTCATCGACGACGAAGGCACGTTCCTGCGGAACCTTGGCGGCCAGTACAGCGGCGGGAAGACGGGCAACCTCGGGTTGGTTCTGGTCGGCTACGACTGCCGCTACTACCGGCCGAAGCGGGTTACTCGGGTCGCTGATCCGATTACCCGGGCTGCCCTGTCGCTGGTCATCTCGCCACAGCCGGGGATCGTCGCCGACATGATGCGTAACCAGATGATGGAGGAAACCGGCGTCGTGAACCGGTTCCTGGTCTGCATCCCCGGCGAGCTGACCGGCTACCGCACCGAGCGTCCGTCTACCTACTTTCGGGACACCCCCAACCAGTACGCCGACCGGACCGGCCGCGAGTGGTGGGCCAGCCTGTTGGAGAACATCGTCCGCTACGAGGTCATTGGAGAAGCCGACCCCGAGGATGCGGCAACGATCGAGTTGACCCGGGGCGCGTGGAAGATGCACCGCGAGTACGAGCAGGCAGTCGAGGTACGGCTACGCCCGGAAGGCGACTTGCATCGAATCAGCGCGTGGGCAACCAAGCACACCGCCCGAGTGCTTCGAGTGGCCGCGCTGCTCCACCTGGCCGGCGGCGCGTCCAGCGACGACGAGCTGTCCGAGTCAGTCATGGCGCAGGGTCATTGCGTTCTGGGGTAGCTGCTGGTCATTGCAGTGATGAGGTCGTGCGGGCGACGGTCGGCGCGTCTGGTGGCGCGGGCGATGTTGGTATCGCCGTTGGTGCGGTGGTAACTGGCCGCGGTGTTACGTAGCGTCGCCATGATTGCGGGGCCGGTGCCGGTTCTGGCTTGGTGGAGGTCTTCACGGAACGTGACGTCGCGGACATGATGGACCTGATTCTCGATCAGCCACTCGTTTCGGGCCCAGGACTGCAGGTCCGCGGGTTGGGCGTGCTCGGCGGGGAGGGAGATGGTGTAGTAGGCGGTTTCCCTGGTGGTCTTGCCCTTGAGGGTGCGGGTGCGGGTGATCCGGACGGCCTGCTCGGCGTGAGGGAACAGCAGACCGCCGGGGGTGGCTACGGTGAGCGCCTTGACCGTGCGGGTCTCCCGCCGGCCGTGACCGGTTTCGCGGCGTCGGTCACCCACCGGGACCTGGGCCCAGGGCAAGGCCTTGAGCTGGGCAAACACGGTCGGCTGGTTACCTTTGACCGGGATGAGCAGGTCGGCGCCGCGAGCGGCGACCTCGGTCGCGTGGCTGGTCTGTGTATGGAGGGCGTCGGCCACGAAGATGAGGCCGTCCAGGCTACCCAGAACCTGTTCGACCGCGTCCAGCAGTGGGGTGAACGCGGGGATTTCGTTGCTTTTCGCGGCCACGGTGACCTGAGCGAGCACGATGCCGGTGCTGGTGTCCAGCGCGGACAGCAGGTGGACCCGGCTGCCATCGGCGCGGCGGGCGCCGCGCATGGTCTTGCCGTCGATGGCGATGACGATCCGGTACCGCCGAGGTCGGGGCGTGACCGGAGGCGGGACGCGGGTACGCAGCCAGTCGGCGAGCACGGTGGCCAGCAGGTCAGCGTCCAACCTGGTCAGCAGCCGCCAGATCGTGGTCGCGGCCGGGACGGCGCGGATGAACCCGAGCCGGGCCCTGGCGAGGTCATCGAGGTCGTGCAGCCAGTCCGCGATGGCCGCGAACGATGATGCGCCGGCGGTCACGGCGCACACCGCGACGGTCAGTAGCCCGACGAGCGGGTAACGCGCCCCACGCGGGGACCGGGGGTCCGCGATGGTGGCCAACGAGTGCTGGAGCCCAGCTTCTTCACCCTCGGTGACAAGGCGCGGTGGCGAGTCGGTGGGGGTGCGAACTGCGGACAGTACCTGAATCGGGCATGCTGACATCGCGGGTGAGGTCCTCAAGGTGTCCGGGAGCGTCGAGAACTCCATGATCACCTACAGGCCTCACCCGCCTTCCTCAACCCCGCAAGGGTCCGCCCACCCCGGGAATCCCCAGTTCAACGGCCACTCGACCAAACACGCAATAGCCCTGAGTCATGGCGAATGCCATCACGATCGGCGAGTGGTCGGTCGAGCACTTCCTTGCCGCTGGGTCGGTGGTCGGGCTGACGACCGACGCGGGCCGGATCAAGGAGTACATCGACGGGACCGATGCCGGGTTCGCGTCGCGGTCGATCATTGCCCGTGAGGTGTTCAAGGGCCACGCTGCCTCGAAGGATCTGACGACGTGGATTGACGAGTTGGTGGCCACCGGCGACTACGAGCGGGTGATGTTGGCGACGACCGGTCGCCCCAAGGAGGTCGTACGCAGGAAGAGGTCCGGTGCGCAATAAGGGGGGTTCCTACGCAGGGTCGCGCAAGATGTCTCGTGGCGCAGATGGGGTTGCGACCTGCGGTTTTGTCGATCCGGGAAACCTTCTCGCGCTTCTTGCGCTTTTCGCGCAGGGGTGTGGGTGGCCGAGGGTGTATCCGATCTTGCCCTACACACACAGAGCATTTTTCAGATATCTATCTATCTTCCTATATATGGGCAGGTCAGACGTACTTGCTCATAACATTGCCCAACCCACTCACCCCGCCACCCCTGCGCAAGAAGCGAAAGAAGCGCGAGAAAGCGACGTGGATCGGAGTTTGCGCAGGTCAGGCGCATGATTGAAATCATTCGGGACCGCGCAGAAAGTTGCGCAAGAAGGGCGCGGCTACTCCTTCGATGCCACTGAGGCCGGGATGCTCCTTCGCCTTGCCTCACCTCGTCAACATCGACTCCTGCGCACGCAATGGATCAAGGTCCGGGTTGTTGACAGACCTACCGACCGGTTGTGGGTTAAGGTGCCGTCGGAATATCACCGGTAGACGCGAAGGGTCAGCCCGTGACTTCACCCCTCGATCCGAGACGACGGTTCAACGACACCGAGCGGGCGGCGTTGTACCTGGCAGCTGACGGCAAGTGCACCGGATGCGGCGTTGTGTTGCAGCCAGGCTGGCATGCGGACCACCATCGCATGACGGACGTCTTACGACGCAACGCCAACCTCGTGGATGCTCTTGGCTCTGCGCTACGCCAAGGCGAACACGCGATCGGAACCGTTCCTGCACTCGTTAAACGTGTGCTCCAAGAGGAGTCCTGGCGAGAGTTCGTTACACAACGAGGCGAACATGTTCAGCACGAAGCCTTCGACGACTTCGTCGAGGCGGCGCCGCTACAGGGACTTGGCGCGACACCGGACCTGATCGAGCGAATCGTTGAAGGTGACGACGACGCCACCCGGCTGCTTCGCGCAGCCCGGCTACGGCGTCCAGGGCCGAAACTCAGTTCCCGGAATAATATTCCGGGAACTGAGGACGATGGTCAGCCTCGCGGCACATCACGGGCTTACGCTCTAGCTCGTCTCCAGCGGGATGCCCCTGACCTGTACGACGACGTTCGGGCAAAGAGAATTTCTGCGCATGCAGCGATGGTCAAGGCCGGCTTCACCCCGCCTCGGTTTACCGTCCAAGTCACCTCGGCCGACGCCATTGCCGAAACCCTCCGTCGCCGGTTGCCGCCAGAGATCCTGACGGAAGTCGTTGCGCGGCTGGCCTCGTGATGCACCCACCGAGGATTCGTCGCAACGTCGGTCAACCTCGTCTCTGGTTGTGGATGCCAAACGATCGAGGCACCAACCGACGTTGGTTGCTGGCCCACCTTGGCGCCCGGGTCCGCCCGGAGTGGATACCGGCCAAGCGGCGATGGGAAGTCGCCCGACATCACCTCCGCCCGCTCGCTGAAGCACTGGCCGACAGGTTCGGCATGGTGGATGTGTTCTTGGAGTTCTCGACGACCCAGCGTTGTGACAAGCGGTGTCGGGAGGCCGGCGGCGACGACTGTGAATGCTCCTGCATGGGCGCCTTTCACGGTGGTGGCTTGTGGGGATCGGGCTGGATCGAAGTTGGCGAGACGACGTTGATTCGTCCTGGTTGGCAACTACGTCACATGCGGTTGGTGCGTGGTGGCTCGCTGACCCCGACAGGTGTGTGATGGACCCGTGTCAGTCGAGCTATCCGGAGGGCTGACAGTGCGGACGGACTCACCGACTGGACGGGCACCGCACCCGCTGGCGCCCGGCGTGACGGTGGTCGTGACGAGGCACGTCGGCCCGTACAAGGCGGCCCTGCGCGGGGTGGTGTCGCTGTACACGGCGGCGGCCCGGTCTGGGGAACGGGACCGTCGTGCCGCCCTTGGCGAAGTCCGGGAGCGGTGACGGTGGCGTGGCTGCCGGCCGGTCAGCGTTCCTTGTACCACTCCTCCCAGGGTCGCCCATGGCTCATACGCCTTGTATGCTGCCCTGTATGACTCGCATGACGATCGCACTACCGGACGACCTTGCCGACAGGATCAAGGCCGCTGGCGGCGACAACGTCTCCGCATGGATGCAGCGAGCCGCCCGAGACGCCCTCCTCCGCGAGGAAGTCGCCGCCGTGTCCGCCTTCGAACGCCGCACCAGCGACCCAGACTGGGACGCCGAACGTGAGCAGGAGTGGGCTGCGTGAGGCGCGGCGACGTCTACAGCCACGCAACGTTCGACCGGCAGTTCGTGATCGTCTCTACCGATCGGCTGACCGAGTCCGGCACGGTGATCGTGGTCGAGATCTCCCCCGAGGTGCCGGCAGGCACGCGCGGGATGCTCGCTGTGGCGCTCACCGACACCGAGCCCGTACATGGTGCGGTGCTGGCGTGGCGGGTCAACTACGTCAAAGCCGAACGGCTCGGCAAGCACCTCGGCGCCTTGTCCGCCGAGGCGATAGACATGGTTGACATGGCGCTCCGCACGGCGATGGACCTGTGAGCGAGCAGGCGACCCCGAACGGCTGCACCCATCCAGCCAAGGGCGGCCAAGAGCGCATCCTCGGCTCGGGTAGCGGTGACTACTACTGCTGCGTCTGCGACGAGCCCATGCCCGTGATTTCGAAGCCGAACCGCTGCGCGATGTGCCGGTCCACCACTGTTGACATCGCTCCCGATCCGGCGCACGGCAAGTCCTGGCGGTGCGCCGAGTGCGGCAAGAACTGGGGTTGGGTACGCGACGCGGCGACCCGTCGAGGCTGATTAGCGCAATATCACCCGGCCCGGCGCGGCCTGATCCGATGATCGGGGCGTGTGGGAGCGTGCGGAGATCCCTGCAGTCGGCGGCCCGGTCGACGGCCGCTCCCTGTCCGTGCTGCTCGACGACGACGGGTTCCCGCCCCTGACCCTTGATCAGACGTGGCTGTGGACGACCTACGGCAGTGAACTGTGGGATGCGGACACGGCCGGGGTGTACGAGCTGGAGCCGGTCGCAGGGGGCGGGCCGCCGTTCGTCTACCGGTGGATGCCGACCGGCCGTGCGCCTAGCCCTTCGGCTTAGCTGATCGTCGACCTTGTCTGGCAGGCGGGATCCCGGCTTCTCGCGCCAGTTTGCGGAGATAGGTCGCGGTGAACGGGCATCGTTCGGCAACATCCCCCGGATCCTCGCCGGCTCGAAGCAGGTCCAATGCGATCTGCTGGGCCTCCCGCCGCAGCGCCTTCGCCTGCTGTTCGACTGGGCCAAGCTCGACGCGAATGGCGTCAAGGCGGGCGTACGCGTCGGCGGGGTCTGTTGACACCTCGCCAAGATACCGCAATCCGGTTGCGAATTCTTGAGGGCCGGCGTAGGCTTCTACCCAGCACACCCCGTTGAAGCTCTGCGGTGGAGCGCCCGGCTCTTGGGACCGGGTGGACGCCGGTTCGAATCCGGTCGACGGGACAAGCCCCGCCGTAGCTCAGCGGTAGAGCGCCTGGCTCTGCATTCCGGGTGGACGCTGGTTCGAGCCCAGTCGGCGGGGCGCACACCACTCCCCCTAATCGCCAACCTGCTGGGAGGCAGCCGTGTCGAACGTGCTTGACCAGATGCATGACTCGTTGGACTCCCGGCTACGCCCCGAAGACATCGCCGCCCTGATCCTCGACAGTGGTGAAGACTTCACCCCGGGCCAGCGGCGCATGCTGGAGCGGGCCGCCAACTCGCGGCCGAGGTGGTGGTACTCGTCCATGTCGAGCGACTTCGCCCGCCCGGTCGATGCGTCCCGGCAGCTCGCCACCCTGGTCCGCCTGTTCGACCACGATGCGCAGGCGTACGCGGGCACGGGCGCGGCCGGTGACCCGAACGCCCTGCGCGTTCTCGCCCACGTAGCGGGCCAGCCGCTCGGCTGGGCTCCTGGCATCGACTTCAAGTCCCGTGCGAACCGAGAAGCCCGCGCCGCCGTTGGAGTCGAGCTGTCGAAGCGTCAGTACAACCGAGCGTGGCGGTTCCTCATCCGGCTCGACGACAAGATTTCCCGGCTGGACACCGAACTGCGCAAGCGGGAACTGATGCTTGCCGGCCGGTCCGGGCTCGCCGCCGACATCACCGCTGACCGGTTTCGCCGCGATCCGGCCGCCGCGTGTTTCGTCGCCTACTTCGTGGCGCGGAAGAACCTGCGTCGCGAGTTCTCCCTGTCGGGCAAGACGAACCCGATGGATGAGATCGCGGACATGCTGCTGCGCCGTCTCGGTGATGGGTCGGACTGGTGGATGGTGTCCCGCGTCCACCCGACACCGGACGTCGTCGCCCGACTGTCCGCGACGGAGCAGGGTGAACTGTTGGGTCGGTGGTCGTCACTGATGCGCGGCGCCGCCGACATCCTGCGTCAGGTATGGGATCCGTCGACCGACCGCACCACGATGATCGTGCGCCGGGGTATGGACTCCTCGACGTGGAACACGGTGGCGCAGGCGTACAACACCGCCCGCGCCGGATGGATGAACGCGCTCGCCGCGACCGGCACACTGGACCTGCTCGGCGTGGCGTGTCCGGGCAAGGTGATGCGGTTGATGGCCGCCGACCTCGCCTACTGGCACCGGTCGTCTGGGTCGGACGTGGACCCGGACACGGCGGTGTGGGCGGCGCTGCCGCTGCCGTGGGAGGTGCTGTCCGGCGAGGCGTCATGCACCCGCGACTACGTGGCCGAGGCGTGCGCCCGGTTCGAGGTCGACGCCGAACGGCGCGGCTGGGTCGGCCCACGCGCGACGGGCAAGGTGACCCGATTCGAGGCGACGCCGGAGTTGGTGCACGGGGTGTCGATTGCGGACCCGGTGTGGGCTGGCCTGCTGCGGCGCGCGGGCGTGTTCTCAGGTAAGCGGATCACGTCGAGCTACGAGGACATGCCGGTGCCGGCGGATGTGGTCGTCAGCGACCTGCCGACGAAGACCTTCCAGGAGGGCGCGCTGTGACCGGGACAACCACCCCGACCATGGAAGACCTGTACCCGGGCGGTGCCGGCTACCACCAGGCCCACGAGCCGTACATCCGCGCCGTCGCCGACGCCCTGACCGCGTCCGGGGTGAAGGTGCTCAACTGGTACGCGGACCCGAACGACCCCCGCGACGGCGCGATCCAGGTCAACACGTTCGGCCTCGACTACGACGAAGTCTGGGTGTGCTGGCAGGAGGAACGCCGCTGGTACGTGCTGCTCGTCGAAGAGCACGAGGGCCGGGAGGCGTCCCGCAACGTGTACGACCTCGACGCCGGCACCGTTTTCTCGCCGGAGTCGGTGGTGCGGGCGTTCGCCGAACACATGGGCATCACGCTGGACCCGCCCGGTGATGCGTTTCCGGATCTCGACTGGCCGGAGCACACGTTTGAGGACGACAACATCGAGCTGGAGTTGGCGTTGCACCGGCACGCGGAGGCCCAACCGTGACCGGGATGACCGCGACATGTCAGGTTGCCGACCCGGTGGTCAAGCTGTCCTGCGGTGTGGCCGAGTCCGGCGGTTTCCGCTGCGAGGTGACCGGCCCGCACAACAAGCATCGGATCGGCGGGCACACGATCGCTCACGCCCTGGCCGGCAACGGCTACGCGTGCTCTGCTATCAACCCGGGCGCTGCCGCCGCCGGCCGAGCGCCGTTGGTCCGGAACGTGGTCGACGGGCCGGGCTTGTGACAAGCGCTGACGACCTGTGGGCTGCCGCCCGCCAGCTCGGCGAGCAGATCGCAGCTAAGCGGGCCGCCGACCGGCAGGCAACCAAGGACGCCCGCAACGCCCGCCGCCGGCAGCGGTACGCGGCCACCCCGAAGGCGGCCCGTCGAACGACAGCGACGGCGGTACAGGTCGACGACGACTACGAGGTGGAGCCGGGTTGCCGCTGCCATCTGGTGCCGATGCCGCCGTGTGGCTGGTGCGAGAACGGCGGACCCGACCAAGAAGGAGACCATCAATGACCGACACATCCACCGACCGCTGGCACCTGGAGAAGGTCGTCAGCCCCCGTGGCTTCGCTTCTCTGCCCGACATCCCCTCCGAGTACGGAGGCGCCGTCTCTGTGTCCGAGTCGTCGGCAGCGGATGGCCCGCACATCTGGGTGCGCGCCAACGCCCCGGTCGACCCCCACAACCCGTACGGCGACACCCGCGAGTCTGCGATGCACCTGACCGCCGACAACGCTGCCCGGCTGGCCGAACAGCTCGAAGAGGTTGTGGTTGGGCACTACCAGAACGACGGCGAGCGGGAGATGACTGGCGCGGAAGCAAAGGCGGCGGTTCAGCGTGTGCGGGACCTGTGCGATCGGGCTCTCGCTGATCCGGGTGAGGCGGCTGGCGGGGAGTGGGAGGATCCGACGCCGATCCCCGGCTGGGTGACGGCGGTCCGGCGGGCGCTCAACGGGCCGGCTGGCCCGGAGGATGTGGCCAGGTGAGTGATCAGCAGCAGTCGCCGATGGCGGTCACCTACGACTGCCCCAACCGGTGCACTTACCCTCTCCCGGTCGCGTCGGAAGCCGAGCTGCGGGCGTGGGCCGAGATGGACACCGTCGGGATGTGGGCTGACGCGCAGCACGAGCGCGAGTGCCCGTCCCGTCGGGATGTCGACCCGCACGCCGCACAGGTGGCGGAGATCCTGGCCGGCGCCGGGGAGCGCCGGAATCCGTACCCGCGTGACGACGACCCGGAACGGTTGCGGGCTCGTGTTGACGCCCTCCGCTCGTCCTGAATGCCCACCGACGGTCTCATCTACTGCGTTCTGCGACGCGCCACCGTCGGCCTCGTCGTCAAAGCCGGCATGGTGGCCGACGCCCCTCCATACATGCGTCGCATGAAGGGCCGGGATGCTCGGCAGGTGTGGCGAGAACTAGCCGCGCACGCGGACGACTTACGGTGGCTACCGGACCGGTAGGTCACGCGAACCCGAGCCAGTCCTTCGCGCTGCGGGTCATGAGCGTGCCCATGATCGCGGCGAGGAATCCGATCCCGACGACGGCCGTTCCGACGGTGCGAAGCGTGGCCAGGGCTACGAGGAGCGCCACACCGAACCCGAGGTAGCTCCCCCACCGCCGGGCCCGGAACAGGCCGACAACGGCCACGACAGCGGCCAACGCGACGGTTCCGAGGAACACCACCGCGTGGGTTCGACCAGTGTCACCGATGGTGTTGGCGATCGACGCGAACCCGGCGAACACGGCGAGGGTGCCGAGGAGGAAGGCGGCGACCTTCACCGGGTACGGCATCCGCGTCGGCGGCCCGCCGTCGTCCGTCTGGTCAAGGTCGTCGGGATCGGTGTCGTTGTCCATCGGCAGATGATGCGGGCGGTCGGGACGCGAGGACCATTCACTGTCGGCGACGCGACAGCTTCCCGTCGTGATGTTGGAGGTGCCGGTCGACCGTTCGGGCTATTCGCAGGCTGGGATAGTCCTGCTGGCGGATCCCACCCTGAACGCCCGTTCGCGATCACGAGGCTACCGACGGGTACCGGGGCGGGTGAACGCGAGCGAAGGTCGGGCGATGGACGAGAACCTGCACCGCCGCAGGTGCCCCCACTGCGGCACAGACCTGACCGCCCTCGCCCGCCTCGTCACCACCACCGGCGCCCCCGTCCTCGAACGACACGAAACCCCGCCCGGACCGCTGCCTACCGGCACCATCGCCGCCGAGTGGATGACCCTGCCGTGCCTGCACCCACTGCACGGGATCCTGCTTTGGGATGCGGTCGTCGACCTCGACTGGGGCCATGACGTCGCCGCCAACGTGTGCCGGCCGGTCGCATCCCAGCTCGCCGCGTAAACGTTCGGGGGGTGGCCCCGACTGTGGGTGATGATGCGGGGTTCGTCGGGGCCGCCTGCCCTGCACGGTAGGTACCGGGTCCGACAGGGCGGCACACTGGACGTGTGTCCATCTACGCCACCGCCCTCCCGCTCGACGGCGTTGAGGAGCCGGCCCCGATCCTCTACCAGGGCTCACACGTCCTACCTGCCGACAACGACGCCCGGGATGGGGTGCTGCTGCTGTGCCAGATCCCGGGCCACATCAGCCGCGACGGCCGGGACCTGTCGGACGGCGACCGTACGGTGTGGCCGTGGCTGCGCCTGTCGCTGCACGGGCCGGGCGGGGACGCGACCGTGGTACTCGACCGGGAGCAGGTGGAGCGGATCCACGCCTACCTCGGCGACTGGCTGCGCTCAGCCAGGTCGGCGGCGAGCTGACCCGTGGGCGACGGCGACCCGCATGTAATGCCCCGGGCGGACCTGATCGACCACGAGGTTGACGACTGCCCGTGCGGGCCGACCACGGAGCCGGTACCCCGCCCGGACGGGTCAATGGGGTGGCTGGTTATTCATCACGCGCTCGACGGGCGCGAGCTGTGGGAGCCGCGTTAGCCGTCCCGGTGCAACCGGTTCAACGTCTCCCGCAGCCCCGGAGTGTCCGGCATGGTCGCGGCCAGCGCCGCGAACAGCGACAGGGCGCTGACGAAGTTCCGGCACGTCGCGCAGTCCTCGTCTCGGCAGGCTGCGGCATGCTCCCGGGACGCTTCGACGGTCCAGCGGTGCATCCAGCCCATCGCCCACCCGCGCCCGTGGATGTCGTTGACGCGCTGCATGAAGTACTCGGTCTGTTCGGGGTCCGGCAGCATGTGGACGGGCATCGCGATCTCCTTCGACCGGCGGCGTGCCTTCCTGTCTACCCCGGTGTGACGTGTGCTGGCCTCGGGTTCGGGGGCAGGGCGGGGTCGGCTGGTTGCCCACGGATGGCGACGGTCGGGGGATTTACGGTCGCCGGTACGACGGAGCCCGGCACCACCAGTCCGATGCCGGGCTCCGTTCGGTACGAGCGTCAGGCTGCCCGCCACCTACGTCGAGGATCAGTCGCCGACGACTTGCACACCATGAGCTTCCCGGTCGACGTGCGGCCGAGTGCACCGGAAGGAGAGCAGAACGCGCCCGGGTGGACGCCGGACCGGACCGCCGGAGACGGCTTCTTCGTCGCCTTCTTCGGCTTGGCCGTGGTCTTCCGGGGGGTCGGCCTGCTGGTGGACTTCTTCGGGGTGGGCTTGACGGTGGTCCGCTCGGGGGTCGAGGTTGCCGCCTCGGCCGTCGGGTCAGCCCGTGGGGTCGAGTTGCTGAAGATTCCTTGACTGCTCGCCTGCTGGCTGCTGGTCGGCTTGTCGTCGCTGAAGGCGCCACCAATGGCGCCGATGACAGTGGTGCCACCGCAACAGAGGAGGAGTACGAATACCGCGAATCCGGCTCCGCTGCTTGCGAAGTTCTTCTTCCGGGTCACCTGCTGGAGTGTGGCGGTCACGGAGATCGGCGGCTACCGGTTGATCAGGTCGGCGGCAGTCAGCCGAGTGCGGCGAGGGTCGACCGGTCATCAATCGGCGCCGGTTGATCGGCTTGCGGCGGCCGGCTAACCGTCTGTCGCCCGGTCGGGGGTCACGGGCCGCTGTCGGGTTTCCGCTTCTTCGGTGGTCGACCACTGGGCTTTGGTGGTGGTACGTACGGCTCGACCTCTCGTATGCGCCGTTCGGGTTCGGCCAGTAGTTCGGCGAGGCAGGCAAGTAGGTACGCCTGGACGGTTAGGTTGTGCTCGTCGAGCATCGCGCTGGCCTGCTCTTTGACCTGCTCGGTTGGCCGAACGGTCACGGTCGGGTCGCGGTGTCGGTCTGGCACTTGATCAGTCTGCCACGTTGTGGCTTCCACTTCTTACCTCCCTGCGATACTATAAGTGGAGTCCACTTTTGAAGTCGAGGGAGTCGAGATGCCCGCCACCTTCACCTGCCGGACGTGCGGCGCCGGCCTCAGTAGCGCTGACACCAGCGACGACGTCGCCTACTTCCACTCCGGTCCGGCTGACCACGCGGCGGTGCCGCGACTCCAGCACCAGCCTGTCCCGGCCAGTGACCTGCGCGACGGCGACCTCATGCGGGTCGGTTCGAGCACCAACTACGTCCTTGTCGCTGACGCCCAGCCGGTCAACGACCTGATCGTCGTAACGATCTACAACGGCCAGGTTTCGAACTCGAACGGGGCGACTCTTCGGTTCGCGCCGGACGACACCGTGTTCCTGTCGATGCGCGACGCGAAGCCCTGATCGGCGAACGCGATGAACCGCAGCATCGAGCACAACACCAAGGTCCGCGCCAAGATGGTTGCCGCCCTCGACTCAGCGACCAACGCGCAGCTCGTCGAGATGCACGACATGACGTTCGCGCTCCTGCGGGGAACGCCGACGGACCAGACGGGCGACTTCACGGATGCCCTCAAGGTGCTGTCGGTGATCGAAACCCAGTTCGAGAGGCGCGGAATCCCGCACTGTGGCGAGTGCGGTCGCCCCAACGGGCAGCACGAGCCCGACTTCTGCTCGCAGGTCGCGCGGCGGTGAACCGCAGCATGGAGCACCAGGACCGGTGCGGCGCCGCCGGCCTACCGCTGATCGTCATCGACCGGCAGGGCCGCGAGGTGCCGGTTCCGGACGGCATCGACCCGGCCAACTACGTGAACAACCACCTTGGCCCCGGCCACGAGGCGCTGATCCGCTGCGTCGACCACCCGGACACGCCGGCCGTTGACTGCCTCACCTGCATTCCCGAGGACGACTGATGGACGGGGAGCCGTCGTGGCGGGAGATCGCCGACCAGTTGGCTGACCGTCTGGAGAACCACGCCTACTGCGACGAACACCCGACGGTCCGCCCGGACGACACCTGCCCGTTCTGTAGAGACCGAGCCGCCTTCCAGGTCTGGGAGGCGAAGTCCAGCGCTACACCCAACCGAACGGAGACCACATGACCAACCTGATCCCCGAGCCTGTTGCCCTGCCGAGCTGGGCCGAGATGTCCGACCTCGACAAGGGCGCCGCCCTACTGCACCTGCACAAGCGGGAGTACGAGGGTGCCGGGTACGCCGTCGAGAACTACCCGGTCAAGTACTTCGACGACCCGCGCCTCACCAGCCTGGAACGGCGGGCGGCCTGCCGTCACGCGGCCAGCTTCGCTCGGGAGGCCGACGGGCTGCCCGACGCCGAGTACACCCGCCTGTACGACCTGGCATTGGAGGAGCCGGACCGTCGCTGCCTGTGGGCCGCTCGGGACGAGAACCGCGTCGTTCCGACGGAGACGCGGGAGTATGCGGTCGAACTGCTGACCGTGTCGTGGCCGGAGTACCAGCCGAACGCGGACCGGTCGGGGTGGGCGCTGCTGGCCCGCGACGAGCCGGGCGGCGAGTGGCGCGAGGTGCCGTTCAAGACCGCGACTGCCGACGCCTGATCCGCGTTCCGCCGTGCCGGACCCTGCAATACCGGCACGAGCGGTAGCGGCCCAGACTCCCACCGACACATCGGAGGTGCCCATGTTCACTACTGCCACCCTGTCGATCGGCGGGTTCTATACCGATCTCAAGCTCACCGGCGACAACCACCAGCCCGGCGCCCCGGCCGAGCGGATCAACGTTCTCGGCGACGGAGCCGACGACTGGCGGGACCGGGACAACAGCCCGTACTTCAAGCGTGGTGCCGACCGCGAGCTGACCGCACGCGGCTGGCGGCGGGTCGGCGGTTGGGTGTACGACGCCCCTCGTGACGTGTACGTGGCCCCGATTGCCAACGAGGGGCGGCGTTGATGGGCGCCGACCTGGCCGGGCCGTGGACGATCGGCGTGGTACGGCGCGGTAACGAACCGGCGCCAAGGTCGGATGCGCCGACGTACTGGTTGACGCAGATCCGCACCTACGACGACGGGGTCACCCGGCGGGACACGATGGCCTGCCATTACGGCACCGCAGACGAGGCGCAGCAGGATCGGGTACGTCGACTTCACGAGAGCCGGATCCCGTTTACCCAGGGTTCCGGGTGGATCGAGTTCCGGGACGATCCGCCCCGCCATGTGGAGCCGTGTCGGGTGCGGTTGGAGTACTCGACTAAGCAGCCGACGAGGGGGTGTTGACCGATGGCGAGACTGCTGGTCACTCGCGGCCTCCCGGGCAGCGGAAAGAGCACGTTCGCCCGGCGTTGGGTGGCCGAGAACCCGACCGGCCGGTACCGGGTGAACCGGGACGACCTGCGGGCGATGGGGCACGACTCGACGCACGTCAAGGCCGGCAAGGACTCCCCCGGCACGGAGCGGATCATCGTCGCCGCCCGGAACGCGATGGTGATGTCCCTGCTGCGGCGTGGCGTGGACGTGATCGTGGATGAGACGTGCCTTCCGGACAAGACGCTGCACAGCCTGCGGCAGTTCGCCGGCCGGGCTGGCGCCACCTTCGAGGTCGTCGACTTTCGGCATGTGCCGGTCGAGGTGTGCATCGCCCGTGACGCCCAGCGGACCGGTACGGCCCGGGTCGGCGAGGACGTGATCAGGGGCATGTGGGAGCGGCACCTTGCCGAAAGGTCGGTGGCGGTGTGAAGGCGATCCGCGTTCGTCACGAGCAGGCTCCGACTCCGATGGGCTGCCGCTGGTGTGGTGTCGGCCAGCGGGACCACGGCCAGCGGTGGGTTCCGGGCAAGGACTTTCACGGCTACGAGCCGCCTACCCAGAAGCAGATCAACGCCCGCCTCCGCGTGAAGTACAAGAGCCGGGTTCCGGTGCACCACCTACGTTGCCTGTCGTCGGACGCCGCTGAACAGTTCGCGCGTTTACTGCTGGACGCCGGCCGGCTTGTTCGGGTGGAGGCGGTCGACGGCTTGGTGGTGTTCCCGCACGCGCTGCCTCGGGTGGTGATCGAGGTTGCGAAGCTGGGCCGCGAGGTTGGTTTCGTCAGTGACGAGTGTGCGGCGGATCTGCTGGTCACGCTCGCTGGACATCCTGTGGACCGGCCGATGGCTGCCGTGACTGAGATTAAGGAGTGAGCACCATGACCACCGAACGCATCGACGCTTACCGGATCGGGTGGACCCGCCGATTCGTGCCCGCGCGACTGTGGCTGTGCTTCCTGCGTGGCCGCCAGCCCGACGGCCGGCGCGTCTCCCGGTCGGCGTACGCCCGCAGAATCTGGAGCTACATCCGCCGCTGGCTCGTCAACCCGAAGGACTGGCTGCGCCAGCCGTGGCAGGCCGAGGCCGAGGGGCAGCGGTTCGCCCGGCGTGGACTTACCCCCGCTGCGGCGGAGCGGAAGATGCGGCGCGACGTCGAGCACGAGATGTTGACCGGACGGCGGTCGCTGTATCAGCGATACCGGTGGTGGCGGGCGCGGCGTTGGGATCGCGCCAATCTGCCGTCGGGTGGTGGCCGGTGAGTACTCACATCCCCACCCCCGAGGAGTACCCGGCTCGCTGGGTTGACGCCGCCGCCGTTGCGCTGGGCGGCGGAACAGCAACGTCGGTTGACTACGAACGTGCTGGCCGTGTGCTCGCTGCCCTCGATGAGGTTGGCGCGCTGGCGCTGGACCTGCCCGCCCGAGACGCCCGGATCCGAGCCGACGAGCGCCGGAAAATCGATAAGGAGATCCGCCGGTACGCTGCCCAACTTCGCGATACCGGGGCTGGCACGTCGGCCATCGTTGCCGAGGACGTAGCAGGACGTGTCGCTGCGGCCGATGACAGCCCCGCTGCGGGGTCGGCTGTTCCCGCCGAGGGATCCGCCCACTCCCCGGCTGTTGGCCGGCTTCCGTGGCCACACGGGACCGATCCGGTCACCGACGCATGGCTTCGCTCGCAGGGCGCCGACCCGGACGAGATCCGTACCCGGGCGCGGGAGCACATCGACACCTTGATTCGACGCACCGGAGGAGACGACCGTGGCTGAGAAAACCCCCATCCCCGCCGGCCCGTCGGGTGAGCCGTACCCGGGCGCGGCCGAGGTGCGCAAGCTCGCACTCAACACGTTCTGGCCGATGGTCGAACGCCGGGCCAACGAGCTGGGCTGGGCCGTATCCGAGGTCGTTGACGAGCGGATGCTGGCCGCTGTCAACAACGCTCTGTACGCGGTCGGCGGCGCCGCGTACGCCGCTGGGCTGGCTGCTGGTCGTACCCCGCCGACCAACTCTGATGACCTGTACCTGTCCATCGCCGTCGGCATCGACCCGGTAGATCCGGAGGAGTGTGCGGTTAGCCCGACGTTCCGGGCGGCGGTCGATGCTGCCGTGGCTGCTGGTCGTACCGCAGCAGCCGAAGACCGGGCGTTGCTCGATCGAGTCCGCGAGCACATCGGCAACCACGGCGACGGCGAGGTTGACGTCTGGTCGCTTCGTGAACTGCTGGCCGGTCGCCCCACCGACGTCGATCCGGTGCCCTACGCGGTCAAGCCCAGTAGTCGGGGAGCCGACCGGTGAGCGAGTACGACACCGCACCGAGCAAGCCCAACTTCGAGCGGCGACCGGCGGACCACCCGCACACCGACCCGGGCGACGGCCGGCAGGAATGCGACCGCTGCGGCAAGTTCATCTGGCCGGCGATCCACTCGTGCAAAGGCGTGCCGGTCACTGCTGCCGCCCGTGCTCGTTGGGAGGCCGCGCACGCGGTCGAGCCGGTGACCGCCCCGAACCCCGCCGACGTCGAACTCGTCGCCGCCGCTCTGGCCGCCGCAGGCAACGAGCGGATGGCGGCCCAAATGGCCAAGGTCAACGGCGAATGGGGTGTGCCATACCGGGCGGATGAGATGGTCGAGCTGGCCGTCGATGCCCTGACCGCGTTGGCTGGGGCCGGTCGGCTGCTTCCCGTTGGCGCCCGCACCGCGACTCAGTTCGGTGTCCGGTTCACCCGGGCCGACGGGTCTTCGTGGGTGTCCGAGTGCTCGCAGCGTGCGGCTGAGGACAGGGCCGAGTTCTACGCGAAGCGTCGGGCCGAAGGCCCGCATCAAATCGTGTCTGCCGAGGTCGTTCAGCGTGACGGCGGGTCGTGGGTTGGTCCGTGGCGTCCGGTTCCTTCCACCCAGGAGACGCCGTGACCGACTACAGCCGAGCCGTTCGCGTGCTCGTGGTCGTCAACTGGCGGCGAGGAACCGTCCACGGCATCACCTGCGACCAGGAGCAATCCCAGCGCTGGGTACGCGAGCTGATCGACCGGTACGGCGACCCGCTCGCTGCGACGCAGACGGTTGATCTCGTCTTCCCAGCCGACTTGCCGGTTCCTTCTATCCCTGAGGAGACACCCAATGGCTGAGACCGAGTGGCCGATTCGGCGGCTGTGGACGTACCCGGCCGGCGAGTTCGACCCGGCGTGGTGGCACAAGCTCGGCGTGCCGGTCTTCGGCGGTGACGAGTGGGGTCGCCGGACGGTTGTGATCGGCACGGCGCTGACGGGCTACGTGGTGTGGGCGTGGCGCACGTGCTGGTGCCCTGAGTGCCACGAAGCGCGGGAGCAGACGTATCGGTTCGCGTTCGGGGATTCGTCGTGACTCGAAGGTCCGCCCGGTCGACCCCGACGACGTGATTCGGTACGGCGAGGTGCTGCATGAGGCCGCGCACGGCGGTGGTTCCTGTGACTGCGACGAGCAGCCGTTGGTCCGCAGGCAGTTCGAGCGTCGCCGGGGTGATGTTGGAACAGCTCGCCGAAGACGGCCGACTTTAGTGACCGGCCGGTAGGGGTCGTCTAGTCGGCTACGCCGGTAGGCGTCTAAACGTCGGGACATAACCTCCGCCTGTGATCGTTCCGGGCGGGCCGCGTATCGACACCGCCGCCAAACTGACCGCCCTGCTGCGGGATCAGATCATGTCCGGGCAGCTCGCCCCCGGCGCTCTGGTCCCGTCGGAGCAGACGTTGCGGCAGACGTACGGGCTGGCCCGGGGCACTGTCTCGAAGGCGGTCCGGGCGCTGCGCAGCGAGGGGTTGGCGACGCACATTGTTGGTTATGGTGTCGTCGTGCGGGAGGTCGGCGAGAAAGAAGACGTGCCCGCCGGCCCCGGCGCCAGTGTTGACATCCGCATGCCGTCCCCGGCTGAGGTGGAGACGTGGGAGTTGCCGGAGGGTGTTCCGGTGTTCGTCGTGGTCGATGAGGACGGTGCGGGTCAGGTGTATCCGGCGGACCGGTACCGGCTGCGGATCGACGGTTAGGGTCCGCTCCCTGCCCGGGTGACTGATCGCTGCGGTTTCGACCGAAGTTGGAAGATCTTTCACTATGTGCGGTCCGGTCGGCGGGACTGTCGGGTTCCCGTCTGCGCTCTCGTGGAAGTTCCACGCCGCGACGGCTGGCAGGTCTCGGTCAACGCGTCAGGCGAGGCACCGACCTGGCCGCACTTTGGGCACGCTCCCACATTGTTGCCGACCGGCAATCAACCCGCAGGTCACCTGACGGTCAACAACTGTTCACCGCCCGGACGTCAATCGATTACCGTCGAGCCCACAACTGATCACCAACGACCCGCAACGGATCATCCGAATCCGACCAAGGATGACCTAACAACCCACCAAACGGGCACCCACCTACGCCCGACCAGCCTCAACGTCCAAGACTCACTCACCGTTGCTAGATCATCACCGGCGGGGCACAGTCGGAAGCTCACAACACACCCCACACGGAGGTGACCAACAGTGCGGCGACACCGAACCACCCGCACCACCAGAGGACGCATCCCCGCCCTCACCAACGCCGCACCACCCACACACCCTCCACGCTGACCCCTCGCACCACCCCCCGACCGACCACCGATGATGGTCGCGTCACCGCCGCCAACCACCCCACGCGGCAGAGAGGCACCCGAACGCCTCCAACCTCCCTTCGGCAAGAGCTTTGGAGTCAGCCCCAATGACCAGCCCCGACCGCGACGTCCCGCGTCACTTCATCGCAGGCATGATCTGCGGCTCACTCGCCCTGTTCACCACCGTGACCGCAATCGCCTACTACGCCCTCGTCAGCTCCGGCACCTTCGGCGAACCCCCGCACGGCCTGTCCCCGATCTGGGCCGTCGTCGTCATCCTCCTCGCCCTCGTCCCCATCGGCCTGTGGTGCGCAGCCGTCGCCGCCCGCCCCATCCTGGACCGCATCAAAAGTCTCGAAGCCTGCGTCGAACGGGCAAGCGAGGACGCGCTGAAAGCGGCGAACGAGGCCGGCTACTGGCGGGGTGTCGCGACAGCAGCCAAGCAGGACATCGAAAACCTTGCCACCCCCGCCGAGGTGATCAAGCTAGTCCGTGACGGGCGCCGTAACGGCAACGTCGGCTGACCGGGGCAGAAAACGCACCGATGCCGGATCGAACCCCGGCCCACGCCGCTGCATCGGCCGGACAACGACCCGCACCCCGAACGCCTGCATCACCGCCCGCCGCTGGTTGAGGTCCAACGACTTCCACCGCTGCTCGGCCAGGTCGCCGACCGTCGCCATCACCAACTCCAGGTGCGGCGACGGTCGGTGCGCTTTCGCCTCCGCCTCCGCCTCCTGCAACTGCGGCTTCAATCGGCCGGTGATGATCCGCAACTGTGCGGACTCGATATGCCCGTCGGCGTAGTCGTTCGCCGCCTGCGTCAACCGGGCCCGCAGTGTCGTCACCCGCGTCAACGCCTCCGCCGCTTTCGCCGACGAACCCGACAGCAGGTCGGCGACGTCCGGGCGCCGCATCAGCGCCACCATCTGATGCTCGACGTACCGGTCCACCGCCGCCAGGTTCCGACCCACGCACCCTTTCGCCTCGCACACGTACAACTGCTGCCGGCGTCCGTGCCGGGAGTTTCCGCGCATTGCGACCCGCAGATGCGCCCCGCACACCCCGCATTCGCCGACACCCCACGTCAGCAGATGTTGCCGGGACCCGGGGCGTTCGATGGTCCGGCTAGGGTCGGTGAGAAGCGCGACAACCCGGTCATGCTTGTCCGGGTCGACAATCTTCGGCCAGGCGGCGGGGATCAGCGCCTCGTCCGGGCGGCCACGGTGGTAAATCCGCAGGCCGATGTTCGCCGGTCGGATCGCGAGCTTCTTCACCGACGTCTTCCCCCACCGGCTGCCGTCCTCGGCCTGCCCCTTCGCCCGCCGCTTCCGCCGGTGCCCCGCCCCCGGCGCTGGGACACGTCGCCGGTTCAGGTCGTCGCGGACAGCGGCGAGGGACTTACCGGCGAGCAGTTCGTCAACGATCCACCGCACGACATCGGCCTCAGCGTGTTTCTCCTCGTCCCGGAACCCGATCACCTTCCCGGCCGTCTTGCCCCGGCGGTCGTACTCGTAGATCCGGGACCAGCCGTACAGGACGGCGCCGT
Organism: Micromonospora sp. WMMD1102; assembly: GCF_029626265.1. Lineage (NCBI taxonomy): Bacteria > Bacillati > Actinomycetota > Actinomycetes > Micromonosporales > Micromonosporaceae > Micromonospora > Micromonospora sp. WMMD1102. The sequence continues at coordinate 122,539 of NZ_JARUBN010000002.1, forward strand.
TGGCGCGGCCTTCCTCGGCCCGCTCCTTCGCCGCGTCGTAGACCCGTTCAGCTTTGACTTCACTCTCGCCGGTGTCGGTCTCGCCGAGCATCCCGGCGATCATCCGCCCGCTGGCGGTCCGTAGGTCGAGTTCGGGACCGTTGGTGCACAGGATGATGATCCCGAGCTTGCCGAGGGTGTCGATGCCGTGCGCCCGTTCGACTCGGTTCCGCCACAACCGGGACGTGTGGACGCAGACGATGCGGCGCTGCACACCGGTCGGGTTGGGTGCGGCGACCGCAGCCATCAACCGGTCGAAGTCTGGTCGCGGCGCCCCTCTCAGGGCGGCGATGTCGTTGTCGCTGAACTCGCCCGCGATGTGCCCACCCCGCCGGGCGGACAGGTCCCGGCCGTCCCGTAGTTGTCGGGTGACGCCCTTCTCGGTCGCCAACTCGTCGTCGGAGATGCGGGCGTACAGGTAGTCCTCGTACAGCGCCATGCCCGTCATCTTATTGCCCAGAGAGGTCCCCCGCTATTCCCCGGCGGGGTCGGCAACACCGACCGCGACCCGGTGCGGTTCGGCTCGCTGATCGACGACGTGGAGCACAAGATCTTCGACCGGCTGCCGGACGAGACCTGGTTCTATCCGGGACACGGCCGGGACAGCACGCTCGGCACCGAACGGCCGTCGCTACCGGAGTGGCGCGCCCGGGGCTGGTGAACCCCCGGCGGGTACCGGGGATGGCGGCCGTTGGCGAGCTTGGCTAATGAGTGTAGCTTTTAAGCTATGACTGATACCCGGTATCTCCGCCGCCCGGAGGGGCGCATCGCGTACGAGCTGTGGGACGGCGACGGGCCGCTGGTGATCTGCTCCCCGGGGATGGGCGAACTGCGCCAGTCGTACCGGCTGCTGGCCCCGAAACTGGTCGCGGCCGGCTACCGGGTGGCGGTGCTGGACATCCGGGGACACGGCGACAGCGACACCAGCTTCTCCGGGTACGACGACGTGGCGCTCGCCAGCGACATACTCGGGCTCGCCGACGAACTCGGCGGGCCGGCGTACCTGGTCGGCAACTCGATGGGAGCCGGCGCCGCCGTGATCGCCGCCGCCGACGCCCCGGCCAAGGTACGCGGCCTCGTCCTGCTCGGCCCGTTCGTCCGGCAGCCCGCCGGCGCGGCAGTACTGAACCTGCTCTTCCGGATCATGCTCGTCCGGCCCTGGGGCCCGGCGGCCTTCCTCGGGTACTACCCGAAGTGGGTGCCCGGCACCAAGCCCGAGGGGTACGCCGAACACCTCGCCCGGGTCCGCGACAACCTGCGCCGGCCCGGACACTGGCGGGCCTTCGTCCGGACCACCCGCACCTCGCACGAGCCGGCCCGGCAGCGGCTGCCCGAGGTGTCCGCCCCGGCCGTCGTGCTGATGGGTGCCGCCGACGTGGACTGGAAGGACCCGGCGGCCGAAGCGCACTGGATCGGCGAGCAACTGGGGGCCGAGGTCGTGATGCTGCCCGGCGTGGGCCACTTCCCGCAGGCCCAGGCCCCCGAGGCGGTGGCCGCCGCCGTGAACCGGCTGGTCGAGCAGGACTCCTGACCCCGGTGTGGACGCCTGCCGGCACCGGTGTGCCCGGTGCCGGCGAGCAGGCATTCCGGCCCGGAATCCGAAAGTGCCCGGGAAAGTCGAAAAAGATGTTGCCCGGTTACCGGAGTCACCCCTACCGTAGTTACCACAGCGATCAACAAACCGACACCGAATCGACAGCGAGCGACAGGGAGCATCCGATGTTGTGGCAGACCTCATCGCGAGCGTGGCGGCGACTGCCGTCCGGCTCGGCGGGTTGTGCCACGCTCGGGCACCCCGTCCTACGCAGCGCCGGCGAATGTGCCGAGCTGGGCGGCTGGCGGACGTAACGCGAATCCATCGCGTCCACGCCGCCCTCCCGGACCCGGGACCGGGCGGCGTTTCTCTTACCGTGCGCGTTCCTTGAGCACGCATGTTTTCCTGCCACGCATTCTCTCTTTGCCACGCATTCTCTTCCGCCATGCACGATCCGCACAGGGGTGTGGCGCAACTGGCAGCGCAGCGGCCTCCAAATCCGAAGGTTGCAGGTTCGAGTCCTGTCACCCCTGCTTCTCCCCGGTCTCGACCGGCGGACACGGCACCAACTTGAGAACTCCACAGTGGATGGCATTACCGATGCCCGGCCGGCGCCGTACCACCGCGCCGGCCGGGCGGATCCGGGGCGAGGGAGACGGCTGACCCGCCTGTTTTGGGTACAGGAGAAACCGAGTTCGATTCTCGGGTCCCGGACGAAACCATCCGCTCCGGTAGCCCAACGGCAGGAGGCAGCGCGCTCAAAACGCGCACAGTGTGCGTTCGAATCGCACCCGGAGCATTTCCCGTGCGGCTGTAGCGCAGCTGGCAGCGCGCCACCTTGCCATGGTGGAGGTCCCGGGTTCGAATCCCGGTAGCCGCTCCGAACACTTTCCAGAGTTCCGTGACGTCGACGCGAGAAGGAGGTTTCCGGTGGACGTCCTGGTCATCAACGCCGACCTCGGCCCGCTCCACCGGGTCAGTCTCCGGCACGCCGTACGGATGCTGGTCCGGCGGGTCGCCGAGGTGCACGAGGCCGTACCGGACCGGCTGATCGGGGTGTACCCGGTGCCGACCGTCGTCCGGCTGGTCAGGTACGTCGTCACCAGGTGGCGGTTCAGCTCGGGGCCGGCCTGGTCCCGGTCGGGCGTGCTCACCCGGGACGGCCGCCGGTGCGGCTACTGCGGGGGCCACGCCAGCACCGTCGACCACATCCTGCCCCGCTCCCGCGGTGGCCGGAACACCTGGACCAACACCGTCGCGTCCTGCGACGGCTGCAATCAGCGCAAGGCCGACCGCACCCCCGCCGAGGCGGGCATGGTGCTGCGGTCGGCGGCGACGGTCCCGAGTTGGGCCGCGCTGACCCGGCGCTGACGGCCGGCCGGCGGATTCTCCCCCGCCGGCCGCCTTTTCCGGATCGTCCAACGGCAGGACACCTGACTCTGGCTCAGGCGACCGAGGTTCGAATCCTCGTCCGGAAGCGCGATGCCCTCGTGGCCCAATTGGCAGAGGCACCAGGTCGAGGGCCTGGTCACGTGCGCGTTCGAGTCGCGCCGAGGGCACTTCGGGGTGGGTGCTGGTGCACAGCGTTGCCTTGCAAGCTTCGCGTGCGCGGTTCGATCCCGCGTCACTCCACGCATGCCCGGGTAGCCCAACGGTAGAGGCCGCCGGCTCAGAACCGGTGTGTTGCAGGTTCGACTCCTGCTCCGGGTACGTCCGTTTCAAGCCCCTGTAGCTCAGTGGACAGAGCGCCTGGCTACGAACCAGGGAGTCGGAAGTTCGAATCCTCCCAGGGGCACGACATCGGGACGTGGCGCAGCTTGGCAGCGCGCCGCACTGGGGGTGCGGAGGCCGTCGGTTCGAATCCGGCCGTCCCGACTTCGACAGGGTCGCCGCAGCCGGCGACGACGACTATCGTCTGCCCGACGAGACCGAGAGGATCATGGTGCCGAACCCCACCGAACTGCACAAGGTCAACGCGCTGGTGCAGGGCTTCAAGCCGCAGGCCAAGCGGGAACTGACCGACGCGCACCGGCGTACTCAGAAGGCGCCGCCGCTGTCCGGGATCTCCCGGACCTACCAGCCGTTCGCCGACGACATCCGGGAGCAGTTGCCGCCGGAGTCGACCCGGGTGCAGTACACCGTCCAGGAGGTTCTCGACGAGGTCGCCACCACCATGGGTCGGCTCTTCGACCTCCAGTTCCTCCAGGACACCGGAAACGCCACCGCCAAGGCCGACGTCGTGGTCGACGGCCGGACGCTGGTCCGGGAGGCACCGGTCACCTATCTGCTCTTCCTGGAGAAGCAGCTCGTCGACCTGCGTACCTTCGTCGACGGGCTGGCCACCCTGGACGCGGCGGAGCGGTGGGAGTTCGACCCCGACCGGGGCTGCTACGCGAGTACGCCGAGCCAGACGCAGAAGATGCGCAAGGTGCACCGCAACCACGTCAAGGCCGAGGCGACCGAGAAGCACCCGGCGCAGGTCGAGGTCTACACCGAGGACGTACCGGTGGGCACCTGGACCACGGTGAAGCTCTCCGGCGCGCTGCCGGCGGAGCGGGTCAAGCTGCTGCGCGGCCGGGTCGACAGGCTGCTGGAGGCGGTGAAGGTGGCCCGCGAGGAGGCGAACAGCAGCACCGTCGAGGACCGCACCGTCGGCGACGAGGTGTTCGGCTACCTCTTCGGGTAGCCTCCCATACACCCCCGTGGAGCGGGGGTGGCGCGACGAGCGTCGAGACTGAGGCTGACCTGTCAGACTCATCGAAGGCGACGGTTCCAGTGGAGGTTCGAGTCCTCCCCTCGGCACTCCGGGCCGAGGTGGCCCAACTGGCAGAGGCAGGCCGGCGCCGAGCAGGCTGAGACTATCGCTCCAGACTCAGCACCCCCACCCATCGCCAGACCTACCGACCACGACAATCTCGACGAGATGCTGGTTCGAGTCCAGTCTGCCGCTCTCCCTGCGGCGGTCGCTTAATGGCAAAGCACGTCGACCGCAGACTGATCGTGGAGCTTAAACGCCGCTGGCGTGCGAACGGGTGGAATTCGAGGGCCCCCGGGGCAGGGCATACCCCGGGGGTCCGCCAACTCTTGACGAGCCCCCGCCTCGTGGCGGGACGTCCAGGCGCCGCTAGCTCAATGGTGAGAGCAACGCACTCTTAATGCGTGGGTTCGGGGTTCGAGTCCCCGGCGGCGTACTCGCGGGGTGGCGCAGTGGTAGCGCGGCGGCCTCATAAGCCGCAGGTCCCGGGTTCGACTCCCGGTCCCGCTCCCGTTCCGGTAGCTCAGTCGGAAGAGCATCGCGTCGACATCGCGAAGGCCGCTGGTTCGAGTCCAGCTCGGAACACGTACGAGTCCAGCTCGGAACACGTACAGGTACCGCCGGTCGCCCGAGCGGGTGCGCCGACGTCGGAGAGTCGGGCCTGTCTGTAAAACAGGTGCCTCGCGCGCAGGAGGTTCGAATCCTCCCACCCGCACGCCCGGCCTCGTCTCGTCCCCGGTGGGGCGCCCCGCCTGCAAAGCGGGTGATGCGGGTTCGACTCCCGGCGAGGTCTCGATGCCATCCACTGTGGATGCCATGGGCGCGGGCGTTGGCTGCTCGGCCGCCACTCATTCTGGCGGTGTGCCCGGTTCGACACCGGGGGCCCATGACTCGCCGGCCGGCGATGGTTGTGGTGACGGGGGAACGCCGGCCGGCCCCGACCGCCCGGCCACGGCTCGGCTCCGGGAACCGGTCAGGGTCGCGGAGTGCGACCCGCCCGCCAGGCCCGTACGCCGAGGACGCCGACGGTGGTGCCGATCGCCAGGGACGCCGCGATCAACAGCGCGTGCACCCAGAGGAAACCCGTCGGGCTGCCCTGCCCGATCTCCCCGGTCGACCACGCCCGGGCATCGTTCCAGATCGCGACGGCGAACCGGGGCCAGATCACCCAGGTCCAATCGCCGACCAGGACCAGGAAGCCGGCCCAAGGCCGCGACAACAGCATGGCAGCCCAGTATGCCAGCCGCGACCCGTGCCCCCGGGTGGCGCCGGCCGGCGGCCCCACCCGGCCGGCACCACCCGATCCCCCCGGTCCCCCCGCAAGCCGCCCGGCCGGCTCCGGCGCCCCCCGGTCTGCTCCCCACCCAGCCAGCTCGCCGCCCCCTGCCCCGCGGTCTGCTCCCGGCCCAGCCGGCTCGCCGCCCCCAGCCAGCTCGCCGCCCCCAGCCAGCTCGCCGCCCCCAGCCAGCCCGGCCCGGTCAGCCCTGCACCGTCGAGCCGAGTCGGCGGCGTACCCCCAGCAGGACGACCCCGCCGAGAACTATCCCGACGCCCACCGTGCCGAGCAGCGCGAACGACTCCCCCGGCAACAGTCCGCCGAGCGAGCGGGCCAGGATGGCCAGCACCATGTAGAGGCCGGCCCAGAGCACCGCACCGATCGCCGCGAAACCCAGGAACCGCCGGTACGACATCCGCAGCCCACCCGCGGCCAGCGGCAGTACCGCGTTCAGTACCGGCAGGAACGGCGCCACCATCACCATCCGGCCCCCGCCGCTGCCGAGAATACGCTCGGCGGCCACCCAGCGTGCCTCCCCGATCCACCCCCCGGTACGGCTGCGCCGCAACCGGGCACCGAACCGCCGGCCGGCGAAGAAGGTGAGCGACCAGCCGCCGAGACAGCCGGCGATCACCGCCAGGAACGCCCCCAGACTGGCCGGCCTGCCCACCCCCACCGCGGCCAGTACCGCCACGTCACCGGGTACGAGTACGCCGAGCAGCGGTATCGCGTCCAGCAACATGACCCCGCCGAGCACCGTCAGGAAGATCCACGACGGCAGTTCCCCCACCTGAACCAGCCAGTCCGCCACGTCAGGAACGTTACGGAGGTGGCGGCATCCGGACATCCGGGGCGAGCCCTGGTTGGCGGCACGGGCGACCCTGAGCCGATCTAGGGGTGACTCCGCGCCGTCCGGCGTAGGCCGACGGACGTCCCCGCTCGCCGGAGGTCGACCCGACCCACCGGAGGCCGACCCGACCGGCCGGAGGTTGGTACGACTCCCGACTTCCGCCCGCACCGGCTATCCCGGGAGGCTACTGTCGGTGGCGTACAGGGCGGGCCACGCACCAGGCGCGCCGCTAAGGAGACACCAATGGCAACCGGAACCGTCAAGTGGTTCAACTCGGAAAAGGGCTTCGGCTTCATCGAGCAGGACGGCGGAGGACCGGACGTGTTCGTCCACTACTCCGCGATCGCATCGTCCGGCTACCGGGAGCTGAACGAGGGACAGAAGGTCGAGTTCGACGTCACGCAGGGCGAGAAGGGTCCACAGGCGGCTAACGTCCAGCCGCGCTGACCAGCTCGGGCCGCGCCGGGTGGGCCGGTACGGCCGGCTCCTCCGGCAGGTCACGGCGCTTGCGCAGGGGGCCGAACAGCAGGATCAGTCCGGTCAGTGCCAGCCCGCCGGTGAGTACCCACATGGCCGGGCGGAGGCCGAGTGCCGTACCGAGGGCGCCGGTGAGCACCGCGCCGAGCGGCATCGTGCCGAGGTTGACCACCTGGATGGTCACGCTGACCCGGCCGAGCAGCCGGTGCGGCACGTACGCCTGCCGGAAGCCGGCCTTGATCACGTTTCCGGCCACCACTCCGGCACCGATCACCACCCCGGCCAGCACCACCAGCCCGAGCCGGGCTCCGGGGGCGGTCAGCGGGATCAGCAGGCCGAACGGTTCCGCGCCGAGGGCGCAGAGCAGCAGCGCGCGGGCACTGCCGAGGCGCCGGGACAGCGCGGTGGCGACGGCGGCTCCGACGACCCCGCCCGCGCTCATCACGGCGACAAGTGCGCCGACCGTGCCCGGGCCCAGCCCGACCTCGCGGACCAGGAAGACGACCAGGATCGCCTGGTAGCCGATCAGCCCGAGGTTGCTGACGGCCCCCCAGACGGTGAGTACCCGCAGGTAGGGGTCGCGGGCGGTGAAGCGTACCCCCTCGGCGATCTGCTGGCCGAGACCCGCGTCCAGATCGGCGGCCCGGCGTGGCTCCGGGCGCCGGATCGAGAGCAGGCAGGCGGCCGAGCCGAGGAAGCCGAACACGTTGACCAGCAGTGCGGCCGCCGCACCGAACAGGTTGGCCAGCAGTCCGGCCACACCCGGCCCGGCCACCTGGGCCACCGCCTCGGTGCCCTGGAGCTTCGCGTTCCCCTCGGCCAGGTCGGCCCGGTCGAGCAGGGTGGGCAGGTAGACCTGGTACGCGGTCTTGAAGAAGACGCTCACCGTTCCGCCGGCCAGCGCGACGGCCAGCAGGTGCCCGACGCTGAGTACGCCGAGCCAGCCGGCGACCGGCACACTGGCGAAGAGCAGCGCGGCGACCAGGTCGCAGGTCACCATCACGGGCCGGCAGCGCAGCCGGTCCACCAGGGCGCCGGCCGGCAGTCCGACCAGCAGCCAGGGCAGCCAGGCGGCGGCGGTCAGCAGCGCGACCTGGAAGGTGCTGGCGCCGAGGGTGGCGACCGCCACCAGCGGCAGCGCCACGCTGGTGACGCTGGCCCCGAAGGTGCTGCCGCCCTGGCCGATCCAGAGCAGCCGGAAGTCTCGTTGCCGGAGCAAACTCATTTTTCCTCCTCGTCCGATGGCCCGCTGGCCGCGCTCGACCCGCGCCCGGCGGCCGGGGGGCGGCGGGCGCAGGGGTCGGGCTGGCTCAGGGTTGGGCCGGGACGCCGTAGGCGAAGAAGAAGACGGGGCCGCGGTGCTGCCCGTCGTCGGGTAGCTCCCGATCGCCCCAGCGGGAGAGCAGGGCGTGCAGCTCGGTCTCGAACTCGACCAGTTCGTCCGGGGTGAACCGCAGCCAGCGGTCGGTGGAGAAGGGCGCCTCCGCCCAGGCGGCCCGCTGCTCCTCCCCGCTGGCATGCCAGTCCCGGACCAGGCCGACCTGGCGGTCGAGGTTCAGCGAGACGGCCGCCTGCTGCACGGCCTCGCTGGCCGGGTCGTCGGCGAAGTCGGCGGCGGACCAGCGCAGGCCGGACGAGACCAGCCGCCACCAGCGCTCCCGGCGGTCCCGGGCCAGTTCCGGCGCCTCCGCCACCAGGTCGGCGGCGGCGAGCACCCTGAGGTGGTGGCTGACGTTCGCCACCGCCTGTCCGGTGCGTTCGGCCAGCGTGCTGACGGTGGCCGGGCCGTAGACCTTCAACACGTCCATCAGACGTCGGCGTAGCGGATGGGACATCGCGGCCAGCACCCGGGAGTCGGTCACCTGGCGGACTTCTCGCTTCATGCGCTCAGCCTCACACATGCAACCACTGTTGTGCAACAGCTGTTGCACAACAGTGGTTGCACAGTTCTGGCGGTGCTGACCGGCAGATATCGACCGGAGACCGGGTTCGGCTGATAGCGGAAGCGCTCGGCACGTCCTACCGAGCCGATCTAAC